>NZ_JAEQCI010000142.1:0-12298 GCF_020738565.1 Microcoleus sp. PH2017_12_PCY_D_A
TCTAGCATCCCAATTACAGAAGTAACAACCGCTCGCTTGTCAGATTTTTTGTTTCCTACTCTTCTAGGATAACTGGGGTTATATTTAATCGCAAGCCCCCAAGAGGGATGGTTGTGCCAAATAAATTTATTTAGCGCCCGCCAACCAGCGGTGTGTCGGGGATGGTGCTATTTTTTGGGTAATTTTGCTTATCCGTCGGCACCGATCTAGCAAATGTACCCACCATTCTCCCAATACTTAACAAAACTTTATAATTGCCGTTACGAGGGACAATCTCAATTTCGGAACATTTAAATAATCCTACACAACTTGCAACCCCCAAAACCCCCCAGGACAAAGCAATACAGCCGTTGACAGTCCATATACCTTTCGCTAGGCTGAAAAGCAGGAGGAAGAATTTTGTATGCCAAACAATAAATATCAGAATAAAGATGAGGTTTCAGTTCCGATTGGGAATGGCTTGATCTATGTATTCGAGACCAACGTGGATACGGCTGAGCGGACTGCTCTCGGGCAGACCGCGATTGCCGCTACCGTACCGGCTAACGCCTTCAAGGGAGGGAATAGCCCCAAGCCCCGCAGGGCCCGCCGGCTTACCGCCGATGGCTGGAATTCCAGTTTTTGCGCGGAAACGCCGACAACCGTAATTCCGGCGCTCAAGGCGGCCGGCTGGCAGGTCGGCCGGACTCCAAAAAAGAGAGGAATTATTACAGGTGCTACTGCCCGTGCTGTAACAGTTTATGCCACGGTTCGGGGAATTAAATTTGCCTGGAATATGCCGACTGAAACCCGGGCATCCATTACCGACGCCACGATGACGGCGCTCGGAATTCAGGTAGCCACTGCTGCTGACACTGATACGCTTGTTTGGGGCGCCTCCCTTCCCCGACCCGCAAAGGTTCAATTCAAAAGAACGACCGCTCCTTTGGGTGGGGGTGCGGATATTTTGACCACTTACTGCGGGCAGGCTCAGGAAGACAATTTGCCTGCTGGATGGAAAATTATCCAGCCGCGATTGAAATTCCCTGGAGATCCAGTAACTCCTTAGGAAATTTGGTGGTTTTTCGTACACAATTCTTGTTTTTGCAAAAGTAAAAAAATGATTGATTTTTCCGGTACTGAGCCGAAAGTGGCTGATTCTTCGGCTGAGTTGACTCCACTAACTCAAAAACAGATAGAAGATACTCCAGCTTTTAAGGCTTGGGGGAGCCTTAAAAAAGAAGAAGCAAAAAATTATGTTAGCAGCGCCTTTGGGTTAGAGCTAAATCTAGAGGATTTACTCATTTGGCGTGACGATGCTGGCTGGCCCGATCCAGTTGGTCGAGCCGGTTCTTACAAAATGATTGTTGCCAATCAAAAATACAGGGATTCCAAGGGAAATGTTCTCGGGAATTACAATGTATGGCGCAAATTGCCAGTAATCGAGACACCTGCTATTTCTTAGGAGTGATTGATGTGGGTTTCGCTGGGGGAGGTGACGCCTTAATTCGACCTGTGGCTGCCCTTCCCAAGTGATGCTGGTAGCGCCAGTGTATTTAGATTTCAATTTGTTTCTACTGGAAACCCCGAAAACATATTTAGCATTTTGTGGTTTCGCCGAGTATGGGTATTTGGGGCTTTCCGCGAAAAACAAGTTGAAATTGCCCACCGAATATACCCTCAAGTTCACTCAATCATCTTCTATCTGCCAATTCCAGATTCGCTGGAATATTCAGGTTTGATTCCAGCCGGATATGAGTGCAAGTTGGAGCGCAGATACCGAAAAGGTAACTACGCTGAGCCAATTTTCTATGTTTCATTGGAGGCTTTTGTACCGCCTCCAGGAACCCCAATTTCTGAGGCGAAGATTGATTTGAAATTAAGCGAAATCGATTTTCAAAAAATTATCGATAAGCTTGACAACTTGCCAGATATTACAGACTAGCCGATGGTCAAGTTGAAATTTACCGCGTCCCTTGATTATTATGTTTGTCAGTATGGCCACATTAACTCTTAGTACGGAAATAATAGGATTAGCTGTAGGCATTGGCAGTCCGGTTGGCGCTGGACTGTGGTGGTTCCTAGGTTATTACAAAAATCAAATCGAATCTGACTTGCGGCGCGAATTTCGATATGAAATCGATCGTATAGTAACAGAGCAAAATCATCTGCTTTGCTTTATAGAAGATAATTTGCCCGGATATCAAAGGCTACAGGTCTCCGGCGAATACCGGAGCGTATTTTATCAAAGTTGCAGCAGGAGGCCTGATGATCGGTAAAGTGGCTGCAAGTGTTGGGTTTGTTTTTATTTTTAGTAGCGTGGCGCTGGTTTTTCTCGCTCTTGCACAGAAAGAAGTACCAACCTCCCTGCTCTCGCTTTCACTAGGGGCTATGGCTTCATTTATCAGTTTGTGCGCGCCATCTCCTTTTCAGAGGTAAACATGGCTTTTATATTGAGCAGCAAAGAATTTTGGGTAGCAGAGGGAGGTAAGGTTCGCGGAGCCGTTTTACGAAAAGGCGATACATCACTGAGGGAGGTAGTCATGCTTTCTACCTCGGCAAGGTCAGCCAAGCCGGGGGTCGATTACCAACACATTGAGAAAGAAATAGAATTTTTGCCGGGAGAACGGCAACTAGATTTTGACATTCAAATCTACCGAGATAACCAACCTGAATTTCAGGAGGAGTTTGCAATTCAATTGCTAAGGGTTCCGCAAACCCATTTTGGCTATGCTGGTCAGCTAGAAGAGCCAAATATCGCAATTGTAAAAATTCTTGATATGGACACTTAGAATGATAAAATTAACCATCACCCAGCCCACCATTCTTAAATCTCGCCCTCTTCAATCCGCAGATTTAGGAGTAAGCGAAAAAATTCCGGTTAATCCGGGAACAGAATATCAATTACTTTCCTGCGATCGTGATCGCAATCACTGGCGCATTACCTTTCCCCAGTCAGCAAACAAGCCAGGCATATTCTTCGTGTACGAAGAGCACTGCGAAGTCAAAAATATCATGACAGCCCGCTATACCAAGGATAATCTACCAGAATCGGTCAGGCTTCAAATTCCCTACCGATCGCAGCTAGACAATTTGCACAACCCCACGGGTTCTTGCAATGTCACCTCCATTGCGATGTGCCTAAATTTTCTAAAAGTGCCACGGCGCCAAAATGCGGGGCAATACGAAGATGAGCTTTATCAATACGCAATCGACCAAGGTTATTCACGCCACGATCCGCAGGATTTGGCAAAGATCGTGCGAGATTATGGAGGCACGGATAATTTTACGTCTTGGGGAACAATTGAGAGATGTAAAAAACATCTTGCCAGCGGAAATCCCTGCGTGATTCACGGCTACTTCACGTCCTTCGGCCACATCATTGTGTTGGCTGGTTTTGACGAAGAAGGTTTTATTGTTCACGACCCCTACGGCGAGTGGTTTCCCAGCGGTTATCGAACTGATTTGAGCGGAGAATTCCTTCACTATTCCTACAAGCTGATCAAAAGAACGTGCATCCCAGACGGGCAGTTTTGGGTGCACTACATTTCAAATTAAAGCTTATTACTCCATAAGAGAGTAAAGCCTAATATAGTTATCGGCGTCATCCCATCCATAAGCCAAACAATAATCTCGCGGATTTGTAGCGCGAATTAGTATTTTGTTGGCGCGATTATCTATATTTTCTACTAAGTAGATAAGCGTGTCATCAAATTTAAACGCTAAACGATTCTTACAATTTGATAAGCAAACTGGTAAGGGCGATGATTTGGTATTTGCCTTGATTGTTTATTAGATATCTCCAAATTTTGGAGATGTCTAATAAGGATTATAAAAGACAAAAGACTCATATTTAAAATTATTTAAAATTCTGGGACTGAAAACTTCTGAATAATGCCAGCGTAGCGCTGAAAGATGATTGCACTGGAATTACCAGCCCATTCGGCGATTTGAGTGACTGGTATCCCAGACTCAAGGCATTGAGAAATGAATGTATGCCGCGTATTGTACTGCGGTCTGTAAACCTCAATCTGACCCTCAATTGCCAGTCGCTTCACCAACCCTACTGATTTCCTTCCTTCGCCGTACCAAGCCGATCGCAAATGGTGGTAAGCGATCGCACTTCCGTCCTGCCTGATAAACACGGGGTCGGCTGGTGCAGGACTCTCCGGCTTTAGCGATCGCAGCAATTCCTGTAATTGCTGATTGCAGGGGAAGGTACGGGAATCTGATTGCTTGGTTCCTGATTTTCGCTGAACTCCGCCCTTGGCATTAATTAGTGTTTCTTCAAAAGCAATTGCACTCAAATCGCTTTTGATGTGCCTCCATTGAAGCGCGATCGCTTCCCCAGTTCGGCAGCCAGTCAAAAAGAAAAATTTAATTATTGGGGCTAAATCTCCAAATTCTTCTGATGCTTGAAAAGCCTGGATTATCGCAAGTTTTTCTTCTCCAGAAAACGGATGAATTTTAGATGCTTTAGAAATCTTTTTAGTTTTAATTGCAGCTTTACCTTTAAGGGGATTTTGCTCAATTTCCCCGCGTTCTGCTGCCCATTCCAGAGCAGCATTGAGCTGCATTAAAATTCTTTTGGCCGTATCTAGTGTGCGATTCTCGATCGCCCAATCTTTTAGCTTAATTGCTTCATTTAATTGCTTGTAGGGACAGGAAATAAGGTGGTTGAGCGCTACCTGGTAAGTATTTTTCCAGGTGGAGGGCGAAACCAGTTTTCTTCTGGAATCAATATATTTTTGGTATATTTCAGAAAAAAGTTTATCCCGGACAACTGGCTTTGCTTCCACTTTTTTTGCAGTAGGCACTAATTTATACTTTTCAAGCGTCGCATCAAAATTTCCGCTCAGAAAATCAAGCTCAATTTGCTTCGCTTTTAGTTCAGCCAATTTGTGATTTTCCGGCGTATTAGAAATTCCCAGCGCTAAGCGTTTTTGACTGGGAAAAATTGTGCGCGGGAAGCTTAAGCAAAGCATTTTCCCGCGCACAACCACAGAAATAGAACCCTTGGTGGATTTAGTGGGTTTAGAATCCGAGGTCATCCTTCCCAACCTCAAACTTTTTCAATATCGACTCTAATTTCGCCTTGCCATCGGCGAATTTGCGTCCTCCCATTTTGAGAACATTTTCAACTATCCAAGTGACCGACTTACCCGCTGACATTGACTTACAAACTTCCAAGTAAACTAGGTAATCTGGGTTGTCGTTCGGGGAAGCACTATCCTGTAAGTCGTTGTCATATATAGCTTCCAGCGACTTGCGGCTTGCTTCCACGTCAAGCCCAGGGGAAGTTAGGATAAGTTCAGCTTCCTGCTGTCTTTGTTGTTGCGAAACGTAAGCTGATGTTGAAATTTCATTAATTATATCAGCCGTAATAGCCCGCTCTTTAATCACCTCGATTTCACCTTGCTCAGACAGTTTGCGAGCGATACTGCCGGCTTTGACAGCACAGGCAATTCCCGCACACAAACTCACGCCCTGGACTGCTTTATGCCAGCTTACTTTTTTATCAAGAGCGCTCAAAGGAGCCAGCCACAGCGCCACGGCTGACGCGCTCAACACAAACAGTTTTAGCTGCATAAAAACACCCCCAAACCAATTAGCAGCATCGCCAAATTGCCGATTAAAAGTGTTTGCAGGTCAGTGACTGAAATCTTGAGCAACTTGCTCAGGGAGTAGTCAAGCAACCAACACATTACCCAAGCGACTGCGACTGCTGCTAGTAAAAAAGCGATCGCCTTCATTGCCATCGGATGCAAACTCCCTATCCATCCCAGTAAGGAGAAAGCGATGCACCCGGCAACAAAATAGTTAGCCAGATACATCGCTTTCATTAGTTATTACCCCCAGTCAACTTGGCTTTGATGGCGTCAATGCGGGTGCGGGCATCGCTGTCAGCTTTGTCAATCCCTAAGCCCAGTCGCGCATAACCCGGTCTCAAGCCGTGCAGTTTTTTTGCCAAACCAGCGTCAGCCCGCTTTTTTCCCAGTTCGTTCTCGGCGACTGTTCCTTCATACTGGCAATGCGCTTTGTGGACTGTTTTATCAGCTTCTTCAATCTTGCCTAAAGCTTTGTAGGCTCGTTTGGACTGACGCGCGCCGTCGGTTTTTTCTTTGGCAAGTTCTTTCAAGCGATCGGCTTCTTCACGGTCAAAGTAGCGCGGTTCGGGCAATACGGGGACGGTGCGGATTGAACCGAAGTTGCCGGGGTTGTTCGGGGTGATGACACCGGGGGTGGTTGTTTGCAGCACTTTGGATTTATCAATTGCGTGGCTGCCTTCATTGGTAGCAGCTAAGTTTCCAGCAGCAGTTTTGTTACCGCCGAACAGTCGCAGTTGTAAGCTCATAATTTTGTTCCAATTTGAATGGTGATGCGGATAGGGGATGGTAGGAATTTGAGGGGATTGTATTGCCATACATACGTCAGCAACACAAACAGTCCGACTGATGCAAAGGTCAATGCGATGAGTTGAGAAAGATCAACCCATTCTAGGAAATTAATAGGTTTAGGGCTGTTTGCAGTGCTGTTGACGTAGATGTCTACAGGTTCAGAATTTAAACATTCGTTGATTGTAGCAAGGTAGGAGTCGCTGTTAATACCGTGCGCTCTTAACAGTTTTTGCCACGTGTCGGTTTTACTGAGTTTGCCGAAAAGGCGGGCGTCTTCATTGGTGAAACCTAGGTCGAAGGCGACTGTTTTGAGTTGATTTATGCGACGGCAACTGACAGCGGGCTTAGTCATGGCTTGTTCCCATGCTTTTCAATTTCATCGCTCTCAGTTGATCGAGAGCCGAATCCTTGGCTGCCTCTTGTGTTTGAAAAATCTGTATGCCTTGCAAGTACCCGTTATTTTGGGCTGCTAATAGTTCAGAATTTTGCAGAATCTGAGCGCGCTGATTGTGTTGTTTGTTTTGCTGCTGAATTTCTTGCAACTTTGTCAGGAGCAAACTAGCTAAATTTTCAGCTTGCTTGATTGAGCCTTGTTGCAGCATCGAAATTTGGGTATCTAGTGCGATGTGATGCTGCTGGCTTGTCGTATTATCCACTGTTACTGTTATTAATTCTGAGCCAGCACCAGATACTGGGCGAGAGTTCTCCCTGCCTACCAAAAGCCGATACTCATCAGTTCCATATGCTCGGAGCTTACGCATCTCTCCCAGCATTTTGGAAGAAAATTTCCCATGGCTCGGTTTGAAAGTGACTTCTGGTTCCCAGTGCCAAATTTCACAAATTTTAGCAGCGTAGTTAAAGACCTGGCGGCGTTTTACTTTAAGGATGGCTGCCAGATTGTCCGCTGTGTAATCCGATTGCACGGTGCATTGCACTGCCGTATTTTGCTGTCGTCTCATAAAGCTTGTATGGTTTGGGTTTTGACTGTTTGAGTGCAATGCACTGTGTATTGCACTCATCGCACTGTGTATTGCACTTTCTAAGTTATCAATTGCGCTTTTAGAAAAAAATGCCGCCAAGGCGTTAGTTACAAATTTATTCAGGTGTATAATTGAAGATGTAACGGCGAGCATCCCTTGCTTAATCGCAAGCCGTAGTCGTGGTAAGTAACGAGATGCAGTGAAGCTGCCCCCGCACAAGGGTTCCTGCGAGTAGTTGGCAACTCTAAAATGTGCAAAAGACCAGCATAAAAAATCCTAGTTAAATATAACTAGGATTTTTTATTGCAACTAAAGCATTATTTGCTGAACGTTCATTACCCTGACAGAGCTCACTTTGACTTTGCTACCATCATCTATTTCAATCGTAATTTTCATCACAACCCCCATTTTTGCTTGAGTTCAGCAGCCCACAACCGATACGCCTTGTTGGGTTTGGCTATTCCACACATCCATCTTTGGATTGTATGAAGCTCGCACTTGAAAACAATCGCAAAATGCCGATATCTGAGACTGGAATCGTGGTACTGAGCCAAACGAATTAAATCAACAGGGTTGAATTCTTCAGGTTCTTCTATTAAAATGTTCATGGTTTGGTTTTTTTGGCTTAAGTAAAATGCCCATAGCTTTCGCACGGCGGGGGCATTTTTAATGTTTGCTATCGTCAGTTGGATAGACTGGATTGGCGAAACCGCGCTTGCTTAACTCCTCACGGATACAGCACAGAATTTTTACTAGGTCGGCAGAATCAAGTTTTAAGGTTTTTTCCAAAACTTTGTCCGCAGCAGAGGCCACAGTTGATGGCTGGGATGCTTGACCCGATCGCCTGCCAGCAACCGAAGCGACATAAGCGCCGCTAACTTTGCCATTGGGAGCGGTAGCAACAGCTTCGTTCCAGACCAACTGCTGCTCTTCAGCGGGTAAATGAGCGATCGCCCTTACCTGTCGCTCGTTAGTTGGCAGAATCTCGGAACCATTGGTTCCGCTTTTTAGATTTTCGATCACCTCAGATGCTGCTAACAGGTTACGAGCATAGCGATCGCCAAAATTCCACCGCTCCTTGCAGTAGGTTTCAAAAGTTGAATGGGTTTGCCGATACAACTTTTTGTCGTGGATGTCCTTTAAAGCCACCGCTGCCGAAGTAAAGCCAGCGTCGATCGTGCGTTCTAATTCGGTTAATTCAGTTTGCTCGGCTGGTGTTAACTCATTTTCAACAACTTTTTTGTCTTTCTCATCACTGTGGATAACGCTATCCACACCCACAAGTTTTTCGGTTGGGTCAACAACGTTAGGGCTGTCCTTACAACCATCGCTATCGCTAACAGGCTTAATTTCTGCTGGTTGCTCAGGACCGGGACACCAGCTAGGATTGCCAACAATGAAAAGCTGAGATTTACTGCGGGTTAGAGCGACGTACAGCAGGTTGTTTTCCTGCTCCAACTGCCAGTTTTGCTGGTTGCGCCATGTCAGTGGCATCTTTTCGGGCTGAAGGATGAAAACGCGATCGCCCTCCAGTCCCTTGGCTCGGTGACAAGTTGAAAGAGTTACACGGCTAGTGTCATCAGTATCACTAAAAAGAGCGTCAATACTCGCCTCTAGCTGCTTGATAGAATCCGCATTAGGGTATCCCTGGTAAACTGCAATGATTGTGTCTACCTTGTCATTAAGTAGCTCTGTCAGTTCCTCCTCATTATCTAAATTTTGATACTTGGCGCACTTAATCGCCCTATATTTTTCTGCAAATTCGTTAAATTTTTCGTAGGTAAAATCAGGGTGAGAGGCGATTTCCTGCAAATCGCGCTTAATAGTGTCAGCAATGTTCCTACCTTTGACTGTCGCTGCAATTCCCTTTGCAATTAACTGGATACAAATTGTCACCAAGGGAGCAGTTTTTCGGCACAAAACCATGTCCCCAGACACAAGATGTTCGGGCAATTTATACTCGGTTAAATGCTTAATTTCTCCAGCCCTGGCGCCTGGATGAGCCTCGATCGGAATTTCGGGAAAAATTCCGTTTACAAGCTCTATGTGGGATTTGGGACACCGATAGCAGAGGCTGAGCGGTAGCTCGGTTACTTTGACGCGATCGAGAATATTTTGGTAGCTGTCGCAATCAGCGCCCGCAAATCCCATAATTGCCTGACGCGGATCGCCGACGTAGAGGAGTCGGCCAAGCCTGCCAGCAAGCATCAAACTTAATTCCAACTGAGTGGCATTTAAATCTTGACACTCATCAATCAAGACAAATTTGTAAGGCTTAAACCAAGGCTCTCTGTCCAACTGCCAATAGGAAGGCAGCCAAATTTGATCGGTGAAATCAATGTTTTTATTTTTGGCTGCTTTCTCTCCTGCACCAAGCAATTTTTCTATTGCCTTTGCCACCTTGTCAAAGTTTAAAATCCCCTCTAAATTGTGGTGATAGGCAATTTCTTCAACAGCCGTCGCGCTTGGGTAGACCATTGTTAAACGGCATAATTCGGCAACTTTCAAAAAATCTTCAGCCCGATCGACCGCTGCCGGATGTTCCCTCAGCAAACTGCCACCAGTACCCCTACGGTCTGGAATCAGCCCCAGGTGTTCGGCTAAATTTCGGTACTTGTTCTTTTGAATGCGATCGCTTGGCAGAAACTTACCTATGTGTTGCTGGAGGATTTTAAAGCCGGTGCTGTGCAGAGTTCCGATACTGTTTTCCCAGCGCTTGCCAAATTTCTTGACTAAATCTTTAGCGTTGGCGCTCCCAAAAACTACGACGCGAACGTCGTTAGGACTGACACCCATCTCCTCCAGCGCTTTAGCTATCATGAACAAAGTGCTGGATTTTCCAGAGCCGGCTACCGCGTTGCAGCAGCCGTGCCCTTTTCCTGTTTTGAGCCAGTCAAGTATGGCTTTTTGATATTTAGATGGTTCTATCACTTTCCCATGAGATGATTGAACAGCAACTATCTGTGACATGAACCAAGGCGGTAGCGGACCGCCAAAACGCTTTTAGTTAAGAGATTCAAGCCTTGCAGAATCGTAACCGCGCAGAAATTCTGCGGAAACTGTATTTTCGGGCGGGCGAGCTTCACCAAACTGATAATATTCTTGACCGTCGTTGAATTCATAGGTCAAGTATTCAGCCTCAATGACAGCGTTCACGTTATCCGCACCGTGATGAATTTCATCAAGAGCTTGAATTGCATCCCCAATAGATAAGTCGGTGTATGTCGAAAAATCCTCATGCTCTGTTAGCTCTAAAAAAGCCGGGGAATTTTTGATGGCTCTCAAAGTTTCAGACATATTGCTCAGTAAATCCATTATCTCCTGGCGGGTCAGGGGCTTGTCCTCGATTTCTAGCTCCTGAAGAGCGGCAACGATTTGGTTAATAGTTGGGTTCATTGGTTTTCCTAAAAACTGTTCAGGTAATCAGCAACTTGCAGGATTTCTTCGTCTGTAAGTTTTCCGGCGTATGTTCCCGGCGGAGTAAAGGTCACGAACTCTTTATCTTTCACAGAACCCTTGGTGGATTTAGTGGGTTTAGAATCCGAGGTCATCCTTGCCAACCTCAAACTTTTTCAATATCGATGTCGATTTCACTCATTCAGACACCTCCAAAGGGACAAACTGATATCGAATCACGCACACTTCAAGGTTTAAATCACCCTTGAAAAATTTAGCAGCAAAGTCTGTAACAGACTCGCACATTCCACCCTCGGCAAGCAAATCCGAATGAGGCATATCGGAAAGCTTTTCAAGATAAGGTCTGTGGGTGATTATTAGGGAACCTATTCGCTTTCCTTTGGCATAAAATCCTTTATTCAGAGCAGGCACTCGCAAAGGGCGAATGTAGCCGTAACGGGGATATTGTTGAGCCAAGTCGTAAGCATTGAGGTATTTAGCTGCATGGGTCTCCTTCCATTTTCGCCGCGTGACGGACTTTTGATGGAGAATGGAGGGGTCAACACCACCAAAACTTATCGGGAGGGGGTAATTGAAATAAAGAGCGCTGTCATGGATCATAACTTTCGACTCCTACTATTTACTTTTCAATGTTCGGTGAATTTTACTCGCAAGAATTCCGCCTAAGCAGTGCTTAGATTTGCGAGAGTTGCAGGTAGCTTAAAGGCTTGATGCCTGTCTTTCCAGGCTGCCATGTCCTAGGAGGGATCGAACCACCACACAATTGCTAAGTCAAGGAAATAGCAACCCTACTTTTTGGGACAATTATTTATAGCATCAGTAGGCTAGCCAGTTATTGGTTACTTAGATAAATTCAAGAGGCTGATGAGAACTTCTGAATTGAAGGTGTCTCACTCGCGTGTAGTCCCAAACACCGGGAGAGGGAGAGTGAGACCTAATGTAAAGAACGCCATTATAGATGACGTATTGATTCGGCAACCCTGAGCTTGGAACAAATACCGTTTCCTCCAAAGTTTTGTACAAACCTTTGTGGTTATCGAACCACAACACTATTTGATCTCACCCACAGATTTCAATGTTAGACAAATGTTCGGACAAAACTTGAGCGTACTGAACGACCGAGCGTTGATCGACTAAACTGCGCCGTCGCCTTTTGTAAACGCCGCCTTCTTTGGTAATCAAGTAGAGAGGCGGAACCCCGCAAATCGCGGTCCCCAAGACAACCAAGTTTTCTGTCAGCAACTCGATATTGGTGGTGCTGGTAGCAGCAACTTCGATATTCGACAGATATTCAGGCGAAACTTGACTGTAATCAGTAGGAAACAAGCTATAAACTTTGCAGAATAGATCGCCAGCTTTGTTGATTAGACCTCTCCAAAATTTTTATTTTGTGCTAAAATTGAATAAATATCGAAAATTTAGTGGGAATTTTAAGTTAATGAGCCTGATATTAGAGTACCTAGAAAAACACCCCAAAGAAGCCAAACGGTTAATCGGAATTACCGCGGTTCAATTTCAGGATTT
>NZ_JAEQCI010000143.1:0-12143 GCF_020738565.1 Microcoleus sp. PH2017_12_PCY_D_A
TTTCTGAGGTATAGCTTCCGCACGTGGGGGGTGAGAAACCGGGTTTCTACGATTTTTTTAGTTACTCAACGAGAAATCTTCCCAGAAACCCGGTTTCTGAGGCGATCGAGGTACCTCAGCATAAATGCCTTAATATCACCCAAAAGTATGATTGATGGACAAAAAGTTGCGTGTTATATTTCTAATTAATTCTATACAAAAATACTTTTACCGAAAAGGAGAACAAAAAATGGACACACCTACAGACCGCCTACAAGAACCAGTCGGAGCCAGAGAACTCGAATCTATACCTGTATCTGGAAAAGTTTCTGCCGAAAAAGTTGCTGAGGTTAACTTTGATGCGACTCCTTTAGAAACCCCTGCTTATACTCAGGATAAAGTTAGCGTTGAGGAGTTGAAAATTAACGGCGAGGATTTGGTTGCTAAAGTTAAAGAGCTGATTCACGAAGGCAATATCCGGCGCCTGATTATCAAAAATGAAGAGGGACGAATTTTGGTAGAAGTTCCTCTGACGGTGGGAGTAGTGGGCGGAGTCATCAGTGCAACTTTGTTCCCAGTAATTGCAGCAGTAGGAGCGATCGGCGCATTAGTCGCTCACATGACGATTATAATTGAAAGAAAAGAGTGAAAAATTGCCAAGGCCAGTCATGCTGATGTTCGGTTAATTTCCTGTCATAAAGCTGGTTTGATCGTTCGGACTTTAGTCCTCTTTTTGTGAATCATGACTTACGCAAAAAGTGTTTTTACGCGGGAATTATAGGCGTAAGGTGTAAGGCTGGCGCACCTACAAAGTTAGGCTGTGCGTAAGTCGCGATTTTGCAAACATCGGCTAAGGAATGAGAATTAAATAACTTACAATTTTTATGCTTGTTGTGGAATGGGCGTCCCGCCCGTCCAGAAAGGGCAGGCGGGACGCCCATCCCACAATCGGCGAGTGTAAATTATTTAATTCGCGCTCCTAAGAAACTGTTTGGTGAGCTAACTTAACTTTCCCTAAAGCCGTCTTCCTGCTGTCAAAGAGTTTCATAACCCCGGAGGAAATGGTCTCGATGACATCGGGAGCGCAGTAAGACAGAAACTCTTCCGACGAAATGTGACCGGCAAAAAACTCTTGAGCTTTCTTCAAAAAGTTTTCGGTTTCCGCAAAGCCGATAGATTTGATAATAAACGTAGCCACGGGAGAGTTTTTAATATCATAGGGAGATTCTTGATTGCGTCCTATTGCTAACAAATCTAAAACCTCTTTTTCCAACTGACTTTCTAAGGGGTAAGCGATTTGTCTGTTGGGCAAGTAATCTTCCAAAGCCGATGTTTTAAATCCTGGTGCGCGCAATTCTCCCATCATCGTCGAAAGCGGAATGTCGCGCCCCAAACGGTAGGAAAGAGCTTCTAAAATGGCGATCGTAATTAGTTTGATACCTAGATAAAGTTTGGCGACTGCGATATTTTTTCGAGTTTGGGCAATCATGTTAGCGTAGGTTTCATCGTCCGGCTCTTGCATAAACTGCTGGAAAACCAGTTCGGGTTTGAGGAAGTTCAAAAATCCTTCCATTTTTTGCAGAGATTTGCGATATCCGCCCACGGTATAGGAATTGACATTGCTCAATTCGTGGTTGGTTTCTGGCATCAAGTTCCAGGTATTGTCTAAGAAATTAGAGGAATTTGGCGAGGCAAAATTCTCTACATCCCGATTTGCTAACCTGACAGAACGCTTGACAATTTCTGCGATTTCGGTATCAGTCCATCCGAAATCCAAATCGCGATTTACAGTTACCAACCGCTGGTGCAAAAGTTCGATCGCGCTCAAACCGCTGGGCGAAAGCGGACGAAAAGGAATAGTAGCTTCGATGCAAGCGGCAATTTGGGCGATCGTACTTGCTGACAAAAAAGGCTCCAAAGATTTGCCAGCAATTACGGCACTCAAGAATTCGTTTTGGCCGGCAAACGGAGAGAGAGTTTTACCGGGAACAAACCCAAAGACACAGGCCACGAGGTGATACATGGTATCGTCGGGCAGTTCGGTTTCATCTCTAATCACTAACTGCGATCGCACCTCTTGGACAAAAGGACAAAGGGCGCTGCTAATATTGAAACTCACACCCTGATCGACTTGCACGTACACGAGGTCGTGAAACAGGGCAGCCAGCACCTCGATCGGATCGACTGACCCCCCGACCTCAAAAATATGTTCCGACGTGTGAAAGTAGCGCCAAGGCCCCCTCATGGTTTGAATGATTAGCTCTGCT
Source organism: Microcoleus sp. PH2017_12_PCY_D_A (assembly GCF_020738565.1). NCBI lineage: Bacteria > Bacillati > Cyanobacteriota > Cyanophyceae > Oscillatoriales > Microcoleaceae > Microcoleus > Microcoleus sp. PH2017_12_PCY_D_A. The sequence continues at coordinate 2,247 of NZ_JAEQCI010000143.1, forward strand.
ATCTGCTCCTGCTTGGGAATGTCTACTCGACCTCCCAATTGCTCGATCGACGCTACCAAAGCATCGAGACACCGTTTTTGTTCTCCGAAAAGCTCCATTTACGCACCTCCACTACATTCCCTGATTGTCTTGGGCTTGATTGCATGGTATCAAAACGCGCTGCGATCGTGCCATCGCTCCTGAGTGAAAAATTGCCGAGTGTGGGGAGAGGGGGAGAGTGGGAGAGTGGGAGAGGGGGAGAGGGGGAGAGTGGGAGAGGGAGAGCGAGAAGCGGGCTAATTAAAAAATCAAAATTTGGCGGCGATTTGCAGAAGTCGGGCGATCGGTATCATCAATTACACCTGACATTAAGTATGGCTGTCGCTTTCGGGTCAGGATGCTTTTGTGACAAGACTTTTTTGACAATAGTTGAATTTGAGAAGCGGGGTGAAAATACGAGCAATGGTACTGGTATCTTTGGCGATGTTCACCTTTATCTTTGGCGATGTTCAGCTTTTAGACAGAGGTAAAAACTCGATCGATCGCTGCAAGATTAACTAGGAACTGAGCAATTTGGGAGACTAGGTGGCGTGAAATTCGTGTCCGACCCGCGAATAACAGTCAAAATCCGCAAAATGAACGAGCGGGTGCGGTGGCAAGAAAAGTCGATCGCCGATCGGGGAATCGACCAAACTAAGATGGTTTTGGACGATCGAACCGCCGACAGTCCAGAATTTTCGTTTTTAGTTGCAGGCGACAGCGGCACCGGCAACCACCGCGGCCACAACCCCGAGCGCCAAGTTGCCGAACAGATGCTCTCGGAACGGCAAAGTTGCCGTTTTGCTCTGCATACGGGCGATGTAGTTTATCTGGTTGGTTCCAGCGAATATTACTTGCAAAACTTTATTCGCCCCTACCGAGAGTTTATCGTCGGCGGCGAGCAACCATCTCGGATTGCTTACGATCGCATGGTGTTCAACTTTCCGTTTTTGCCCGTACCGGGAAACCACGACTACTACGACTTGCCCATATTCTACGGAATTCTGTCTGCGACTGCTTGGCCGCTGCGGAGGCTGCTGGGTTCCAAGTTGGATCTCGATGTGGGCTGGCACGGTTCCGAGATCGGAAATGCCTACGCTAAAGCCTTTCTCGACTACCTGAGGGCTCACAAATTGCCGGGAGAACTCGATCGCCACCTAGACGCCCACTACACCGCCAGCACCAGCACAGGCCGCTGCCTCCGCTACCAACCCGGACGCTTTACCCGCTTACCCAACCGCTATTACACGTTTCGCAGCGGCGGCATCGACTTCTTCGCCCTCGACTCCAATACCTTTAACGAACCGTTGCCGATCCCAAAAACCTCTGAGGGCGAGATTCGCCGCCAAAATTTGGAACTCGATCGGCAAAAGTTGGAAAAAGAAAAATTGGAAATGCTCGAAATGTGCGATCGGCTAAACCCGGAAATTCCCGAAGCAGCCGAACAGCTAGACGACTTGGGCGCCAAATTAGAGCAAGTTGACGAAATGCTGATGGATATCGACAAACAACTGTCGCCCGACAGAAAAGCCGACACCGATGTCGAACAGCTCGAATGGCTCAAAAGGCGACTGATTGAATCTTGGGGCGATTCTCAGGTGCGGGGGCGGGTAATGTACTTGCACCATCCCCCCTACGTCACCGAGGCGACAAAGTGGAATCAAGCTCAAACTTTGGCAGTTCGGCTGCGATTGCGCGAGGTTCTCGATGCGGTGGCCGATGCAGTTGGGGAGGAGGCGCGGGGGCGTCCCCTAGTAGATTTGGTGCTCACAGGCCACGCCCACTGTTTGGAATACCTGCGGACTGGGGATACCGGACACGGCGACTCTGGGATTAATTGGATTGTCTGCGGGGGAAGCGGCCACAGTCTGCGGCGCCAGCGCCCGGAAGGGCCGATATTGCAGGAAGCATCGAACCCGGAAGCTTATCGGCTGGCGCTGGCGCCCGGTTCCGAAACAGGCGGCCGGCGGATAGCGGAATCTTTGCTATTTGTCGGCCGCAGCGGCCAAGGTTCCCACAAACGCCGTCCTTATTCGTGTTTGCGGATTGATGTTCTTGACGGGACTCCCCCGAAGTTCCGAATCCGACCTTTGGTTGTCGAACGATTTGAGGGTAAATGGCAGGAAATCGCGATCGAACCTTTTGTGATTTAACTTCGTTTCTAGGTTGGTAGTGAGGACTTCAGTCCGCAAAAATTAAGAAGGACTGAAGTCCTCACTACGAGCCAAATAGTGTTTTCCCGAAGCCAAAGGCTTAATTCCTGAGTTTTAAACTCTCTCGATTGTCTCAAACGCGGAAATATTCAATTTTTGCACTCAACTTAATTCAGGAAAAAAATTCAATGATTGCTAACTTAACTCCCACCGGCTGGGAAATTATTTACCACCGCGCCCACGCTTTGCTCGCCGCCCAACTTGGCGGACAGTGGAAGCGATCGAAATCTCCGGTTCGCCTCTACGAAACCATAGCCGCGATTTCTCACCACGACGATTTAGAGAAAGAATGGGAAGAAAATATCTTGACCCAAGCCGGCGCGCCCTTAGACTTTACCTTGAGCACGGAAACTTCTGTGCCTAAGATGCGAGGATTGACCGAGAATTCCCTATATCGCGGTAGGTGGGTAGCAATGCTGATTTCGATGCACATGAGCTTTCTGAACGAAGGTAAGCGGGGAGAGTCGAAGGAACTCAACGAATTTTTGGACGAACAACTCGCCAACCAAAAAAAGTGGCGCGAGGAGTTGAAGATTTCTCAGGAAGAGGCAGAATCGGCTTATGCTTTTTTCCAGTGGTGCGATCGGCTATCATTAATTCTTTGCAGCGGCGAGTTGCCCGCCGGAGAACGAGCTTTAGAAATTAGCGTCGGCCCGGACGGCAAGCGCTACGATATTGTACAGAACAGCAACGAACTGGTGACAGTAACTCCTTGGCCTTTTGAAGACGATAAGTTTACTGTTAACGTCGAAGCATCCTATTTGGATAAAGTCAAGTTCGACAGCAACAAGGAAATCAAGGAAGCACTGCACAAAGCTCATAAAAAACAGTTACAGTGGACTTTTGTCAAGTCTTAATCAAACCAAATAGCAGAAAGACTGCACCGTTCAAGGTTCGTAGTGAGGACTTCAGTCCTCATAACTTTATAAGGACTAAAGTCCTCACTACAAACCAATTTAATTGTTGTAGCTCAACAGGAAATAATATTACCAATTCCCCATTCCCCATTCCCCATTCCCCATTCCCCATTCCCCATTCCCCATTCCCAATTACCAATTACCAATTACCAATTACCAACTATGAAACGTTCAGCCTGCCTAATCTTCAATCCCGTCGCCGGCAACAGCGACCCCGACCAAGACTTAGCGACAATTCAAGAAATGTTAGAGCCGTTTATTGACTTAGACATTCGGCTGACAACGCCAGAAATAGACGCAGATCAACTCGCCCGCGAAGCAGTGAAGAGAGGAGTTGAGGCAATTATTGCTTCCGGGGGGGACGGGACATTATCAGCAGTTGCGGGCGCCATTGTGGGGACAAATATCCCTTTAGGAATTATTTCGCGGGGAACTGCAAATGCTTTTGCGAATGCTTTAGATATTCCAAATACAATTGAAGCCGCCTGCGAAACTATTTTGGGAGGGTTGACGCGGGTGGTGGATGCGGGGATGTGCAACGGTGAAATGCCGATGGTTTTGTTAGCTGGAGTGGGTTTTGAGGCGGAAACTGTCGAAATGGCCGATCGCGAAATGAAGAATCGGTGGGGAATGCTGGCTTACATTCTCTCGGGAATCAAACAGTTAAACAATTTAGAAAGATTTGAAGCCGAAATCGAAACCGAAGATAAAATCATCACCGTTACTGCTGTGGCCGTGACAGTAGCGAATGCAGCGCCGCCTACCTCCATTTTAGCTCAAGGCCCGGCGGGGATTATTGTTGATGACGGCTTGCTGGACATCACCCTGGTGGCGCCTCAAAATAAAGCTGGGGCGATCGCAGCTTCTTATCACCTCTTGCAAACAGCTTTGAGCGGCAATCCTACCGATCGCGACGACATCGGTTATTTGCGCGCCAAAAAAGTAAAAATTAGTGCCGATCCTGCTCAAAAAGTGGTAGTAGACGGGGAAATTGTCGGCATGACTCCGCTTTCTATTGAGTGCATTCCCGGAGGTTTAACTATTTTCATACCGCGAGTTGAAGAAGAGATACCCGTGGAAAAACTGACAGGTTTAGCTGACATTGAAGTTGTTTTGAAATAGAATTAACTTTTAGACAAATCCATAATAAGGTTTGTAGTGAGGACTTCAGTCCTCAGAACTCAAGTGTTAGCGAAGAAGGACTAAAGTCCTCACTACGAACCATCTTTTGTTTTTAGGCCTCTAAGATTTGCCGAATCCGGCGTTCCAAACGTTCGAGGTCGAGTCCGCCTTCATCGCGACTGATGCGGCGCACGGTGACGTTAACATTGTTCAAATCTGCCAGCAAATCTTGGAGGATTTCTTGTTGCTGGCGAGCTTGAGTTATTTCGCGCGGTTCTTGCACCAAATCGCGAACAATTGTATCTTCGGCGCGGGAAGCAACGATCGGGTCTGCTTCGCCGTCTACGTGCACGAAAGTGCGCCGGCCCGGGCCGCGTTCTTCTTCAATTGGGATTACTGCTGTGACTCGATCGGATCGCACATATTTGCCAAATCCTAGGTGGACTAAGACGGAAGATTGTATTTTCATAGATAGCAAGTTTTATTTGTAAGTTATCTATATTTTAGCTTTTGCATTCAGGATCTAACAACTAATATTGCCGTTAATTTTACTACAATTTATGTCGGTTTTTGCTCTATTTTATAGTTGTCATATCTAGTGAGAAATGCTAATATTTGCTGCAATAGTTCAACAGTATCATATCCATTTCGGTTGGATCGGAATTATTTAACCACAGAGAGCGCAGAGAACACAGAGAAAGATCGGAGAGAGATGAATAATTCCGATGTTAACAGGTTTGATATCATTCAATATCTGGGTTGAATCAAATAACTAAATAAAGTACGATTCCACAGTCCTCTTGAGAGGACTTTCGCTATGAGACAGGGGTTTAAACCCCTGTCGGACTGTCGGATTGTGCGAATATCTGTGGAAATCTCGGACTGTCGGACTGTGCGACAGTTGGCTGATGCGTTAAGATAAAATTACAGCAGTTTGCTGCCGCAGCGCATTTCAGGGACACAGCCTGCCGATTCTAGATTTGAGCGTTACTCCCACGGAAAAACAGGAAAGCCTAAATGATCCCAATTAGTCTCGACTTAGTTATCAGCCTCCTGACAGCCATTCCCTTCGGCACCATCAAAGACAAGCTTCAGCGCAACGAAACAGTCATCAAATTATTAAAAAGATTTAACCTCGACCCCGATGCACCGCCCGCCGATTTTAGCGGAGTTTATGTTTATACTTTAGTCGAGTACGGCGCTGGCAAACCCAAGCAGATTTTAGAACTGTTTCGCCAAAAAGAGATTGAATCAGCATTTCGTAAAGCCTTTGAGTCCGATAGCCCAGCCATTTTAATTCAAGCAGGCGATGACTTTCTCAATGAGTCTGCTTTGGGCCAAGAACTTCGAGATTTAGGCATTGACCCCAGACGGGAGTTTATGGCATTTGCCGCCGTGTTTATGGAAGTCGCAAAGCGGACGAGATCGATCGGCGATGTGATGGTCGGAAATGCGATCGCCTCTTTGCAAAAACGCCTATCTATGGTACTCGATCGCATCGATCGCCTTCCCACTCTCGAAGGAATCCGTACTGAATTTGCAAGGTTAGAATCCGAAGATTATCCCGCACTTCCCGCCGCAGAATCAACTAATATTCAAAAATCTCAAGCCTTTATTTTATCACAAAAAGTTCGAGGTTGGTTTGAAACACTAAATTATCAATTTGAGAAATACGAAATTTGGGGAGATAACTATTTTGAATTGATTATCAATGTTCCGGTGAGACGCAAAAAGTACGATCGCATTTTAGTGCGCGGAATTGCCGGAGAAGCTGGACTCAGGGACATCTTAGCCTTGCGCGAATCCGTGGAAAGACAGCGCACCGATGAAGGTTGGTTAGTCACCGCCCGCCGCATCAGTCGCGCCGCGCGGGATGAAGTAGAAAAAGATGAAAATCGCGATCTAGCTTGCTATACTTTCGATGAATTGCTCGATCAAGATGCCGATTTTACCGCTTATTTGGATTGGCTAGAAACTGAAATTACCAGCCGAAAAATTGATACCAAATATGTGCCGCTAGCTTGTACAAAAGAAGAAATTGACCCCGATACTCACCGCAAGATAGGCGTGAGTCATTATGGCGAGCGAGATGGCTGGATCGAAGGTTATATTGACCTGTGGTTGGATGACCCCGTAAAAGAGCATATTTCAGTTTTAGGAGAATTTGGGACGGGGAAAACTTGGTTTGCGATGCACTATGCTTGGATGGCGCTACAACGCTACAAAAAAGCTCAAAAGAGCGGCTTAGAACGTCCGCGTTTGCCGTTAGTAATTCCGCTGAGAGATTACGCGAAAGCAGTTAGCGTCGAGTCGCTATTTTCCGAGTTTTTCTTTCGGAAGCACGAGATACCTTTGGCGGGTTATTCGGCCTTTGAACAACTTAATCGCATGGGCAAGTTTCTGTTGATTTTCGATGGTTTTGATGAAATGGCCGCTAAGTGCGATCGGCAAGAAACCATCAACAACTTCTGGGAACTAGCAAAAGCCGTGGTTCCCGGCGCGAAAGTCATCCTGACTTGCCGCACCGAACACTTTCCTGAAGGCAAGGAAGGACGGGCATTGTTCAATGCAGAACTGCAAGCTTCAACAACCATTTTAACAGGCGAAACTCCCCAATTTGAAGTATTAGAATTAGAGAAATTTAACGACGAGCAAATTCGGCAAGCGCTGTCAGTTCAAACAGAAGCAACTACTGTCGAAAAAGTGATGGGAAACCCGCACTTATTGGATTTAGCGCGGCGCCCGGTGATGACCGAGTTAATTTTGGAAGCATTACCCGATATTGAAGCTGGAAAACCAGTGGATATGTCGCGGATATATCTGTATGCGGTGCGGCGGAAGATAGAGAGAGATATCACAGCCGAACGCACTTTTACTTCGCTAGCAGATAAGCTTTACTTTTTGTGCGAACTCTCTTGGGAAATGCTGTCTACCGACCAAATGAGCCTCAATTATCGCGGTTTTCCCGATCGCATTCGCAGCTTATTTGGTTCCATCGTCCAAGAGGAAAAAGACTTAGATCACTGGCACTACGACATGATGGGTCAAACGATGCTAATCCGCAATGCTGATGGCGATTATACTCCGGCGCACCGTTCGTTGTTGGAGTTTTTTGTCGCTTACAAATTTGCGGCAGAATTGGGAGTTTTGGCAGCAGATTTTACCGAATTAGTTGCGCCGGAACAGTCTTGTTTAGATCGTAATGCAGGGCCTCAAAAATATGCTTGGTCTAATTATTGTCGGTTGCAAGCCCAGAAGAGAAATAAGGGTGAACTTATCGCAGCTTTGCAGGGATTTGTTGCTGAAGATTTAGGACAACTCCGTCAGAGTTTCGGACACGCGCCGCTGACAAAAGCAGTGATGGATTTGTTGTTACCAATGGTAGGGGCGGTGTCCTCGTGCCGGCCCTGCCTCGATGTAGGGGCAGCTACGGAGGAATTATTAGAAATTGTGGAAGCAACGCGGGGAAAAACTGAAAGTGAGGTAGGTTATGTGGGAGGGAATGCGGCGACGCTGTTGGTAAAAATCGATCGCACTGCGTTAGAAGCAAAAGACCTTTCTCGTGCAGTTCTTTTAGGTGCTGATTTTACAAATGCTAGTCTGCGCCACGTCAATTTTGATGAAGCAAATTTAGCTAATTCTACTTTTACTAAAATCTTCAGCAGTGTTCGGTCAGTAATATTTAGTCCTGATGGCAAATTGTTAGCTACAGGTGATAGCGATGGCATAGTTCGCTTGTGGGAAGCTAGCAGTTGCAGAGAAATATTGACCTGTAAAGGACATACCAACGTGGTGGAGTCAGTGGCCTTCAGTCCTGACGGCAAAATACTTGCTAGCGCCAGTTATGACAAAACGATCGAGTTATGGGATGTCAAAACTGGTGAATGTTTAAAAGTTTTGCAGGGGCATACCGAATCAGTAATGTCAGTCAGCTTCAATCCAGATGGAAATATACTCGCTAGCGGGAGTTTCGATCGCACGATAAGGTTATGGGATATCCGCACGGGTGAATGCTGCAAAATTTTGCTAGACCATGCTAAAGTTGTATTGTCAGTTGCTTTCCATCCTGCTGGTGAAATACTTGCTAGTGGAAGCAGTGACAAAACAGTGAGGCTGTGGAATGTCGGTACTGGTGAATGCCTCAAAATTTTGTACGGTCATACTAAAAACGTGTTTTCTGTTGCTTTCAATTCTGCTGGTGAAATACTTGCTAGTGGAAGCGGCGACGAAACAGTGAGGCTGTGGAATATCGGTAGCGGTGAATGTCTCAAAACTTTGGAGGGACATTTCGATCAAATACGGTCGATCGCCTTCAGTCCCAATGGCGAAATACTCGCCAGTGGAAGTTTCGATCGCACAGCAAAACTGTGGGATATCAACAGCGGTGAATGCTTGAATACTTTGCAAGGGCATAACGATCGAGTAGGGTCAATCGCCTTCCATCCTGGGGGTGAAATACTTGTTAGCGGCAGTTACGATAAAACGCTGAAGCTGTGGGATATTAACAGCGGTGAATGCTTGAATACGCTGCAAGGGCATAGCAATCAAGTAAGGTCGATCGCCTTCAGTCCAAACGGTGAAATGCTGGCCAGCGGCGATGACGAACAAACACTCAGGCTGTGGGATGTCAACACTGGTGAGTGCCTCAAAATCTTGCATGGGCATCTCGATCGGGTAAACTTAGTTGCCTTCAATCCTTCGGGTGAAATACTTGCCAGCGCTAGTTACGACCAAACACTGAAACTGTGGGATATTCGCAGTGGTGAATGCCTCCATACTTTGCCAGAATTTGGCAATGAAACACGATCGATCGCCTTCAGTTCAAATGGTGAAATACTTGCGAGTGCAGGTTATGACCAAACGGTGAGGCTGTGGGATATCGGTACTGGCGAATGCCTCAAAACGTTGGACGGGCATAACAATTCTGTACACTCGGCTGCTTTCAGTCCTTTGGGCGAGATATTTGCCAGTGCAGGTTTTGGCGGAACGGTGAGGCTGTGGGATATCCATACTGGTGAATGCCTCAAAATCTTGCAGGGGCATAGGAATTGGGCACCTGGAATCGCCTTTAGCCATAACGGTGAAATACTTGCCACTGGAAGTGTCGATCGAACAATCAGATTGTGGGATGTCCGCAGCGGTGAATGCCTTCAAATCTTACAGGGGCATACTGATTGGATACGTTCAGTTGCCTTTAGTTTTTCGGGTGAAATAGTTGTTAGTGGAAGTGTCGATGGAACGGTAAGATTATGGGATATCAGTACAGGTGAATGTCTCAAAATTTTGCAAGGTCATACCAGTAGAATTAACTCAGTTGCCTTCAGTTCAACTGGAAAAATTATTGCTGCTTGCAGTCGCGATGGCACAATTATAATTTGGGATTTTGAGACTGGTGAGTGCATCAAAATACTGAAAAGTGAAAGACCTTATGAGGAGATGAATATCACGGGTGTTACGGGTTTAACGGAAGTTGAAAAAGCCACGATCAAAGCTTTAGGGGCTGTAGAAAATCGATCGTAGGATTTACTCACGGGTAGTCAGAAACCGGGTTTTTTCGATAATACTTCGTTGTGTCTAGTAGATTCGGCCAAAAACCCGGTTTCTTGGGTCGAAGTGCGCACGGGTAG
>NZ_JAEQCI010000143.1:12190-16009 GCF_020738565.1 Microcoleus sp. PH2017_12_PCY_D_A
CCGGTTTCTTGGGTCGAAGTGCGCACGGGTAGTCAGAAACCGGGTTTTTTCGATAATACTTCGTTGTGTCTAGTAGATTCGGCCAAAAACCCGGTTTCTAAGATACTTTACTGACTAAATTGCTGAGCGTAATAACGAGCGTATCGATCGCCCTTTTCCAACAACTCCTCATGAGTACCAGATTCCATGATTCTACCTTTTTCCAATACCAAAATTCTGTCAGCTTTCCGCACAGTCGCCAAGCGGTGTGCAATAATAAATACAGTCCGATCGCGCATCAATCTTTCCAAGGCCTCCTGCACCAAAGCTTCCGACTCCGAATCTAGCGCCGATGTCGCTTCATCGAGGATCAGAATTCGGGGATCTAGCAAAACTGCACGGGCGATCGCAATTCTTTGTTTTTGGCCACCAGATAAGTTGACACCCCTTTCCCCAACCCAAGTTTGATAACCGTCGGGAAACTCGCTGATAAATTGATGGGCGTTGACTGACCAAAAGCAATATTTTGAGCAATTGTACCCGAAAATAAAATGGTTTCCTGCGGCACAATTCCAATTTGCCGCCGCAGCGTATTTAATGTCACATCTTGAATATCAATCCCATCAATTAAAATCTGTCCGGCTTGCGGATCGTAAAATCTGGGTAACAAGTTTACTAACGTAGTTTTCCCCGCGCCAGATGCACCCACGAGAGCGATCATTTCTCCCGGAAGCACCAGCAAACTCATATTTTGCAAAATCGGTGTTTCCGAATTATAGGCAAAATTAATGTTCCGGTATTCAACTTTTCCCGTAACGTGGGGAAGTTCGATCGCCCCCGGCTTTTCGACGATTGCGGGTACAATGGCTAATAGTTCAAAAATGCGATCGCTAGAAGCCTCTCCCTGCTTAAAATCGCCGTAATTTGCAGTGGTAATTGCGATCGGGTCAATTAACAGCGCTACTCCGGCAATATAACTGATAAATTGAGTACCAGTAAGGTTTCCTTGGGCAATTTGCCAACCACCCAGGAAAAACAGCAAAATCACGCTCATCGCTTCCAGAAAGCCAACTACCACGAACTGAAGAGCTTTTACTCTTTCCGACAAATACTTAGCGCGACGGTTTTGTTCCGCTTCTTCTGCAAAGCGAGCAATTTCGTAATCTTCAGCCACAAATGCTTTGATTAAACGAATGCCGCTGAATACTTCTGTTAGCAAAGCTGATAAATCGGAAATGCGATTTTGACTTTGGCGCGAATAACTCAGCAGTCTTTCGCCAAACCAGCCAATTAAGATAGCCATCAACGGTGCAATAATTAATGCACCCAAGGTCAATTGCCAGTTGAGATAAATCATATATCCCATGACAGCAATTAGCTGCAACACACAGGGAATAAACTGATGAAAAAATTTATTTACGACTTCGCCAATCCGGTCAATATCTTCGGTGAGACGGTAGGATAAGTCTCCGGTTTTTGCGGTTTCAAAGTAGCCGATATCGAGTTTTTGGAGGTGGGAGTAGACTTTTTTGCGGATTTCTAAAGCAATAGTCAAGGCTGCTTTTGCCATCAGCGTATCTTGACCGTACTGGGCTGTACCGCGAATCAAAAATATAACTGCGCTGAGTGCCGCAATTTGCGCGAATCCTTGTAAATCTCCTTTTCCTATAAATTTGGCTGTTTCGCCCACCAGCCACGCGATTATCGGCCAAAATATGGTAAATACTACGGTACAAGCTAGTGCTTTACCGATGGTTTGTTTTTGGGGACGGAGGTAGGGTAAGATTTGCCAGTATGTCGATCGAGTTTTCAAGATATTTTACCCCTGCAAGTTCTGTTTTTAGAGATTAGGGTTAACGCATTTCGATCCCCCATAGGGTATTTTGAAACCCGGAGATCCCCCCTAACCCCCCTTCCCAAGGGGGGGACAAGATTCTTCTCAAAGTCCCCCTTCTTAAGGGGGATTTAGGGGGATCTCTGCGTAACCTATAGAGATATCTGAGCCAGAATATGATAGCAGCGATCGGCTAAACACTCGACAATCATTCCTGAGCATCTGCATGAGTCGCCTGCACCTTAGCCCCCGCAACAACTGCGCCCCGAAAGGCGGCTGACTCTCCGGGTGCAAGAGTAGCTGGTTGAGTGTCGATAAATCCGTTGTCAATCAAATTACCTGACTCGTCCAAAACTTCATAATTAACTTTCACATTCTTGATTGTTTTGCAGCCTTGATTGAACACTTTACCGCTAAAAATTTTTCCATCATAATTTGCCTGGACAATTGATACTTTTGCCGCCATGTTTGCACCAGCAATGCAAGTTTGGGAACTTCCCGAAGCGGGCGGTTTTTCGCACAATTTACCCAAGTCTACTGTTTTACCGTCGGGAGTTTTCATGTAGCAAAACGGCTCGTCAATTTGTGAGTTTTGAGCAATTGTAATTGTAGAGGATGCCAGCAAATGGCTAGTTGAAATGAGGGATATTAGCAAACTTGATAATCCTACTGTTAAATGTAAAAACTTCATGTTTCTTTTCCGCATTTTGTGACATTAATTGTACAAGGTAATTCATGTCATGTCCAATAAATCGCTATCACAAAAACAGTTCGTAGTGCGGACTTCAGTCCGCTCTAAATCTGCGGACTGAAGTCCGCACTACGAACCTTACTTATGGCAGCATAAAGTTTACGATTACCTATGGGTAGCATATAATTTGCAGCTTGCGACTAGGCTAGATCCCCCCTAATCCCCCTTAAATAAGGGGGGGACAATAGTCAGCGTCAAAGTCCCCCTTTTTAAGGGGGATTTAGGGGGATATAGACTTCGATACCCAACTAGAGATCCAAAGGTTTTTAGGCGATTATTGACACCAATGAATGCACAACTGACGGTATGTTATAATGAGCTATCAAACTTTAGAAAGTAAAGTCATGGTCGCGACTCAAGATAACCCAAAACAAAAAACGGTAGCAATGACCGTAACTTGGGAGAAGTTGCCAGATGACTTCCAATTAGAAGAAAAACCAGTGGAGAATACAGGTCAACCGCTAATTGTTGGAGCGCTGCGAGAAATCTTAGAATAGAGAGGATTAATCGGCCCACTCATGCTGATTGCTAGCAACTTTGGCATTTGCGCTACTGTCAACGGCGAGTTAGTCATCAAAGCACCAGATTGGGTTTATGTACCTTCGGTACTCCCGGTAGAATCGAGAAGAGACCGCAAAAGCTACACCCCAAACTTGGAAGGAGAAATCCCAACCATTGTGATGGAGTTTTGGTCGGAAACAGACGGTGAGGAATATTCTATTAGACGTACTTTCCCGCCCGGAAAGTGGTTTTTTTACGAACAAATTCTGCAAGTGCCAACTTACATCATTTTCGATCCAGAATGTGGATTGCTGGAAGTATATCGCTTGCAGCAAAATGGCAAATATGAACTAAAATTTCCTGATGAGGAAGGTCGCCATTGGATAGCAGATTTTGGTTTGTATTTGGGAACTTGGCGGGGGGAGAAAGAACAGCGTACAGGTTATTGGTTGCGCTGGTGGGATGAAGCAGGAAATTTGCTTTTGTGGGGTGTAGAACAGATAACAGCAGAACGCGATCGCGCCGATCGCGAACGTCAACGGGCCGATCGCCTAGCTGAATATTTGCGCGATCGGGGCATTAACCCGGACGAGATTATTTGATAAGTTGTACGCCATATCTGTAGGGTGCGCAATGAGCACCTTACGACTGTTTGATAAGTTGTACGCCATATCTGTAGGGTGCGCAATGCGCACCTTACGACTAATACCATTTTTTTAAAGTTATGACAGACTTTTGCCACCGAGAGAAAGCA
>NZ_JAEQCI010000144.1:0-12107 GCF_020738565.1 Microcoleus sp. PH2017_12_PCY_D_A
GCCATCACAAGATTGACAAAACTTATATTGCCGATGCCAGCTCAAATTCACTCATCTTTCTAAATGCTGTTTTCTGACTTTTTCAGCAAGCCCTAAATATAATCGATCGCCCGCACAAGAGATTACTTAACTTGCACTTTTCGATCGCTGCCTTTGCGTTTCCACAACAAGCAGCCGAAAATTGCAGCCGCAGTTACTATCCCTCCAATTTCTGAAGGCTCGGGAACAGGTTCAGCACCATCGATCGCCCGCATTTTAAACGAGAACTTATCCCGATTTGATTCTAATTTTATTGGGAATGCTAGAGGGTTAGTCGGCTCGATTGGTGCATCGATACCGAGTACGCTAAACTCCGATACGCCGTAACCGAGCAAAGCCACAAAATCCACTATTTCATTAGGCTTGAATTTACCGATTTCTTGACCGCCAACTGCGATAGAAAAAAGTTCGTCAGCATCAATACCGCTGGGCAAACTGAGAATTTTCGTAAATAGCGATGGTTCGGTTGGCTTGGGATTAAATGCGATCGGACTTGACCCAACAATATCCTCGCCGATTTTGAACGCAAAACCCGCCGAGGTTGGCGGGTCAAACCACAGGCGATTTGCTACATTATTAAAAATATGCCAACCATCCTCAAAACGATCGGGTAATACAGGATTACGCTGAGAACTACCGCTGATGGGATCGAGCAGAAAAGCATGATTTGCACCAGTCTTGCTGTTAATCCCTTGACCGACAATTTGACCGCGATCGTTAATGCCGCTGATTTGCTGTAAAAACCACCCAGAATCAGCAGGAATCAAACTGTTAAGGTTAGCCATTTCCCCGTCTTCCCAGATTAAACCGTGACTGAGGCTGCCATTGACACTTGTGTTACCAAAACCGACTGCTTGTCCTTTATTATTAATTGCAACCCCGTAATTGACATTGCCACCGAGAGTTTTGAGTTCTGTAAGTTTACCGTTTGACCAGATAACAGGTTTACTTTGCTGAGTGTTCTTATCTGCAGAATAGCCGATCGCCTGTCCCAAATCGTTGATATCGTAAGCAATACTGTCGTTGTGTCCGTCCAGAGTTCCCAAGTCCCTCATCCTGCCGTTTTCCCACAGGAAAGCATGAGTTATGCCGAAAACAAGACCGGAATAACCAACTACTTGCCCTTTGTTATTGATACTCATAGCCCCACCATTGAAACCAAGAGTACCGAGATCGGTCATTGTACCGTTTTGCCATAAAAAGGGGTTAAATTTATCTTGAGCAATGTTAAACTTACCAACTATTTGCCCAACATCATTGATGTCACTAGCGCTACTACTAATGCCGCCAAAATAACCGAGGTCTGTCCTTTGACCGTTTTCCCACAAATAGGCATTATCCGTCCAATTATCGCTGAGATAGCGGCCCACAACTTGACCGGAAGTGTTGATTTGGTAAGCCCAAGTGCTGTCGGTAACTTCAGTCAATTGACCGTTTTCCCAAATCCAACCCACACCATTTTTACCCATTACCACTTGTCCGAGATTGTTGATACTGTAAGTGTTGCCGGGGCCGAGGTCTGTAATGGCATAGGAGGAAAAACCTGTATGGATACTGGCGGCGCTGACTGGTTCAACTGCGGTAAATCCCAATAAAGTAAAAGCAGTCAGCGACAGACAACTTTGAACAAACCCGCAAGAGGAAGTTTGTTCAAACATTTTTTTTAATTTTTTCACTTGCACCTCAGAGTCGATGGTTGGGTTGGCATTGCTTGTTTGCATAGAAAACGAGTTCCCTGTATATCTATCAGGGTGTCGATCGAGATTTTATGCGCTGACGCGACAATTTGTTACAAAAATTTACTAAAACTTACGCCTCGCCGTCCAGAAACCGAGTTTTCTACGACAATACTAGGTTCCAGAATGATAATCGCTGTCGGTGGGAGAGTCCACCAACGGCGAACTCTCCCACCGACAGCGATTATTCGATCGTCATTATTATTCAATTACATTTCTAGACATTGCGGGTATGGCTCAAGGGCGAAAAATTTTGAAGCAAGCGGTGTTGGAATTCCTAGTTCACGGGCTGCGCTACGTATTCTACGCCCAACCAGGTTCCCTCTCGCGGGGACTGCCAACGGCACATTCTGCTGAACCTTTGCAAAGCAAGCTGGTTTGTTTCACCATCTGAGGTTTATATCTAGCCCGACCCTGAGGGTATCGTGAGAGGGCAGGCGATCGCGCCTCTGTACCGTTCAGTCCCCCAAGCTGCCAAGAACGATCCAAAACTTTATGCCTTACTCAGCTTGATTGACGCTATTCGAGTCGGTCGGGTGAGAGAACAACGTTTAGTTATAGGCGAACTTGAAAAGCTGCTTGCTTGAAAATAAGGGAATCGGCGGGTATCACAATAAACTACGGTTTTTCGATCGACAATTTGCACAATATTTTTAAAAAAATGTGCTTAATGATACCGATTCGTAGCAGCAACCAAATTCGGGTTTACTACGATCGAGCGATACCAAACTGCAACCAAACTTGACTGATAAATACTAAAACCACACCAAACTTGACGTGACAACATTCGTTCGCAGTTCGTCTATTTTCGTACACTTTCATCTCATTTTGCTCTGCGAACGTTATACTTTTGTCTATTAACGTCACACTTAGATCCATTTTAGTCTATTTATTAAAAATTCATACATGACAAGGATTACAGGGGTTTTTAGAACGTAAAAACTTGCATTTAATAGCAAGCAAACCTTGCCCAAAACCCAGATACAGACCAATGCTACAGGGGGGCATGGATGCAAAACTTGCGCGTCTTTACTTACTCCGCATGGCACCATTTTTCACTATCTCAATTACCGAATACTTGGGGGTATCAAAATCTCTGTTTTTTCCGACGCAAATGGAAAACCGAAAAACCGAGGTAAATCAGTCTAAGCAAGCCAGTTGTAACCAATAAGCGTGTTCGGCTTGCTGTTGGCGATCGCAATTATTTTTGTGGCTTTAAGTCAGGAGCGACTATGATGCTTGTTACGATCGACTCTGAGGACTTCTCTGGTTCGAGTTCGCCCCACCTACAATATGCAAGCAACACCCAAAAAACAATTGACCTTGAAGGCATCCTCTAACAGGGATTCTCAAAAGCATATAGCCTTTCTCTAAAAAGTGAGGTGCCCATTTTGCGATCGAAAGCTTGATACTATAAGGGTTGCAGCATACCTCGGCATACCTCATATGAGAGCTTGAAACGCTATAAGTCAAAAGCAAAACTTGGGAACCAGGACACCACCATAAAAACGATCGACCTTGAAGGCATCCTTTAACCAGGGATTGTCAAAAGCATAAGAAAGCGAGCAAAACTTGGAAGGTCAGGACACCGCCATGTTTCATACACCACAGGCCGTTTTGAGAGTTGGAAAACTTAAATCGATCGAATGTTTGAGAACAGCGGCCAGACATAACAGCCGAACCACTGTCGTACCAAATGCTGACGAAAACAAGACTGTTGAAATCCTGCAAGGTCAGACTTCGCCCGAAGCAGTCATAGAACTAGCGCAAGTAAAAATTGGCTCTCAAAAAATCAGAAAAGATGCAGTAATTGCCGGAGACATCCTCCTGGGGGCTTCCCCCAGCTACTTCAGACCCTCTTGCCCGGAAAACTACGGGTACTGGCAGCAAAAGCAATTGGTTCTATGGACAGAAGCTTCAACTAACTGGCTTGAAGAACACATAGGGAGCAACATCCTTCAAACCAGTTTGCACCTTGATGAAGCCACTCCCCACATCCACTGTCTCTGGGTGCCTATCAACAATGAAGGAAAACTGAGCTACAGGAGTACGGAGTTTGGAGGGACAAGAAGCGGCTTGAGCAAACTTCAAGACAGCTATGCCGCCGCCGTTGCCCACTTGGGCATCGAACGTGGCATCAAATTCTCGCCGGCACGGCATCAAAAAATCCGACAGTATTACACTGCTGTCAACTCCCAAGAAACTGTATTAGATTTAAACTTATGGCTTCCCTCACCAGAACCAGAAGAAACTGCCACCAATTACAGGTCTAGGTCAATTGCTTTTCTACAGCCCGGTTCTGACGCGCTCAACCAAATGCTTGCAGAACGGCAAAGGACTGTAACACAACAAGAACTCGAACGAGAAAAAGCTATCCTCGCTCAAAAATATAGGGAACAAGTGGAGAAAGAACTGGTTGCTGAAAAAGCAGCATTGATTGCAGAAGAAGAAAAAGTTGCTCTCCTCTCCCAGTTAGCCGGCTGCTGCTTCGTTCTGGCGAATTGTTTGCAGGCCGAGCTAAAAACCAACGAGGTCATAGGCTCAGAGTGGCAGTTCCGAGTTCAAAACGGCTGCATAGAAATCAAAAACCAACACGGGTTTAATTTACAAACCTCACGCACGGATTTTACACGATCGATCGCAAAACTTGCAAAGACCGAGTTGCAACAGTTGGCTGACTTCTCTAATTTGTTGCAAGACACAGTGTACGATCGACTTGCGAAGCAGAAAAATGCGAACTTAGAACTTTAAGCCGAAGCAAAAACGATCGCTGAACTCTAACTCAAGACGATCGCCGGATAGTTGCCCTATGCCTAGTTGAGATTTCGCTATGGCAACACCTGTTTCACACACATCGTTCTCTCCCAACAGCAAGCTCAAGTCCTAGGTTTTTAAGCCGAGCCGTGCTTCTGCTACATAAAAATGTTGGGGCTTTTTCTCATTGATGTCGTTAATGTCAGAAAAAGTCTATGAAACTGCGATAAGAGTATCATCTCAATTTCGTCTCTAATTCGCTTTTGAGGTCGATCGGCTAAAACCAAATACGGGTAGTTAAACTTTTCAGATGAATTTAATTTCGCGAATTTATGGCAGATACAGGCTGTGAAAGCAAGTCAGATTGCTCTTATCCCAAGCGAACTGGGCTAAAACCCACATCTGAATAGTATTTGAATCTGGTTATCGCAAATTTTCTCATATATCGATATATGACTTACCAGATCGCTCTACAATCTTTAAATCATTTACCTCAATTTAACACCATGCAAATTCGATTAGCAGTCATCAGCAATGCTGGGGGCAGCGGCAAAACCACACTTTCAGTCCACCTCGCCTACGAACTGGGTTTGAGAGGTTTCCAGGTAGCCATCATGGATCTAGATCCCCAAGGCTCGCAGACCCTTTTTTGCGGGCTGATGCCACCAGAACCAGAACACACGCTGTCCGCCGTACTCCGAGACGGCTTCAATGGCTCTTGGCCCCTCACTCCTAGCTGGACTTCCCACACCAATAATGTAACAGTTTGTCAGGGTGGAATGACGCTGACACAAACAGCAGACGAGTTAGTTTTGCACAAACGTGGCGCTTACCTTCTGAGCGATTGCCTGACCGACTATCCCCTAGAACACGACCTGATAATCTTTGATTGCCCCGCCACGTTAGGCCCTTTGCCCCTAATGGCCCTAGCTGCCGCCACTCACATAGCAGTGCCGGTGCAGCTCGAACCAAAATCAATTCAGGGCGCAGCTCACTTATTGGAATGGTACTACCACCATTGCAAGCACCTGCGCCTCAAGCCCCAGCCAGAAATTCTCGGATTTGTACCTAACCAATATGATGCAAAACGAGCCACCCACCGACAACTTTTAGAGTCCTTGCCGGCTCAATTAGAGCAGATGAATATCCGCACTTTCCCCGCGATTCGGGACAGTGCAGAATTTATCAACGCCTGCGGGCAGGGATTGCCTTTACACATTTATCGCCCGCTTCATCCTGCGTTGGGCGACTTTAAGGAAATTGTCAAGCACGTAGCCAGTTTGATGCCAGATAAAGTTACTTCAGCAGACAACCAAAAGACCAAAAAGAAGAAGTAGCAGGACTTACGCACAGGCTCTATCGCAAGTCGGCCAAGGCCGAAACAACCGCCCAAGGTATAGCAACCGTTTGGGCAGGGGCGGATATTAATGATTGCTGAAACCTTTGATATGCAAGCATTTTACCCCTGAGTCCTGACTCTTGACTCCTGATATCAATTCCGGTTGTATCGGAATAATTAAACCGCAGAGAACGCAGAGGATAAAGAGAAAGGGAAGAAAGAGACGAATAATTCCGATGCCAACAGATTTGATATGACTCCTGACTCCTGACGAATGCTATAAATCTGGATTTGTCCCAGTGCCGACTCAATGGAGGAAGATAACGGTCGAATGCTTGGATAAAATGACGTAAAAGTTTGGTCAAAAATTCTGAACACTGTCCCATGCCACAGCCAAACTCAATCGGGGCTGATGCTCAAACGGCTGGCAAATGAATAGAACTCAAATGGGTTTCATAGGGTACGCAGCAGGCACATTACTACTGCCGGGACATTACTACTATGGATAGTATAAAAATCGACTCATGTAGCGTAAGTCCTAAGCCTAGTTCTATTTTCGACTGTCAATTGCTTCTGTAAATAAAGCAAACTTTCTTTTGTTCACTCCCGATCAAAAATCTTAAATCATTATGGCCACCCGTAAAACTCCCGACTTGACCAGTTACTTTTCAGCAGCCAAGCAATCCATGCAGCTATCCGAGGCAGAGGAAGAAATCCAAAAATTAAGAACCGAAGTTGAAGAGCTGCGAAAGTCCGGTGCTGCCGAACTTGAAGCGCAGCTAGCTGCTCTGCGAGAGCAATTGCAAGTTGCAGGAGGGGTTCTCTCCGTTCCCCTCGACCAAATTCTGCCTAACCCCGAACAACCCAGGCAGACATTTTTGCCTTCTAGTATCGAATCAATGTCGCGCTCCCTTACTAGCGACGGGCAGCTAGAACCCATCATCTTAATTCAGCGGGGAGAGTTAGTAATCTTCGATGGAGAGCGACGCTGGCGTAGTGCTAAAAATCTGGGCTGGCCAGCTCTGGAAGCTGTTATTATTCCAGAGCCAGCATCTCTGCATCGCAAGGCGCTACTTACCTCTCTGCATAGAGAAGACCTCAACCCCCTAGACAAAGCTGAGGCGATTGTCCGCGAGTTAACTGCTTCTTCTGACTTAGAGCCTGCAAATATCCCCCGCATTCTCTCGACTGCTGTGCGACGGTTGAACGTGCAAAAGCGCATGAATTTGGTTTCTGAGTTGGTGAGGGCAACGCCTGAAGAACAACGACAAGGTTTGGAGGTTTTAGACTTAGATGAGCAAGAGCGAACTGTAATGGAAGGTTTACTGGATTTGCAACTCAATCCGGCTTCAATTGATGCCAATATTTTTCCCATGCTGTCAATTGCGGCGGATCTAAAACTGGCGATTCGGAGCGGGCTCAAAGGGGTTCATGCTATGGCTCTCTCTAAACTCTCTGCTAAGAATTTGGGAGTTTTACCAGAAGAGGCGGAGTCCATTCGAGTGAAGGCAACTAACCAAGTTTGTACCGAGAAATTGTCGGCTGCTCAAACTCGTAAATTGGTGAAGGAAATTATCAGTTCTAATCTCGCTAAGTTTCCAGCATCTGCTCGGCAACTCAAGCAGGTTAAACTGGCTGCTGGGAATTTGAAGAAGCTGTCACCACAGGTATTGGAGGAGTCTGAAGTTGAGCAACTTGTGGAATTACAGGAGGTTTTGCGTCAGAAGTTAACGGAAATTGAAGCTGTCTTGAAGCAAAATGCGATCGCCCAAAATTCTAAGTAAACTACTTCCACACTCGCCGAAGGAACATTCTTAGCTTTTCATAATTTGATAGTACAACTTTTAACCCAAATGAAGGTCAATCAAATGACTCAACTCTATGACATTCTAGCAGAAATTAAAAACCAACCCACCCAATATTTAGGGCAAACTTCCCTGCCTCACCTGTTCATGTTTTTAAATGGCTACAAAATAGCAAAGCGAGATTTACGCATCTCAATCACTTCAGAAGAACAGGAGTTTTATCGAGACTTTCAACCTTGGATTCAGAAAAAATTAAAAGTCAAAACCGTTAACTCTTGGGCAAACATCATTCAACTTTTCTGCATCAATGATAGAGAAGCCTTCAATTACTTTTTTGAACTCCTTGCAGAATTTAACCAAGGAGAAAAACCCTCAGAACACCCCTCTCTCAAAGAATATGCCTGGAAAAATCCTCAAGCTACACCCTCAATTACAGCAGACAACAATTTTTATCAGCTTTTAGATAAAATTAAAGCTAGACCCGCCCTTTATCTTGGCAAGCGTTCTATTTTTAGTCTGCAAGCTTTTTTAGATGGTTACACTTTTGCCTGTCGCCAACTCGCAATTCCTGTTACTGAACAGGAACAAGAATTTGCCGAATTTCAAGACTGGATAGAAAAGCAATTTAACCAGCCATCTACTCAATCTTGGGCGCGAATTATCCTTTTTTATTCAGAAGATGAATCCCAAGCGCTTGATACATTTTTTCAGCTATTTGAAAATTTTTTACAACGCGAATCCTCGCTTGATGCCGACACAATCTCTCGTCACCAATTGTACCGAAAATAGTAATAAAAAGTAGCTAAATTCAATGCTTGAAAACTTATCCGAAGAAGCGCTTGCCCAACTTCGTGAAGAAGCCGAATCTTTGCACCAACAAGAAAAAAGCCCAGTCTAACAATTTTCAAGGAAGTACAGATTAGGCTGCTGAATGTCAGTCCAAAGGCTGTGTCACCTTGCCAATTGCCCAAGTTTATAGATATTCCGAAACCGACAGCATTCCGCATCAAACAGCAACTTAACCGTTCCCGTCCCGCTATTCCGTCCTTTCAACGCAATAATTTCAGCCGTTCCCCGATCGGGAGAATCAGGATTATAATAATCGTCCCTGTAAACCCCAAGGACAACATCCGCATCCTGTTCAATTCCACCAGAGCCACGCAAATCCGATAAACTTGGACGTTTATTTGTGCGAGCTTCTACCCCCCGATTAAGCTGAGAAAGCAACAAAACAGGTACATCTACCTCGCGAGCCAAAATCTTCATCTGTCGGGTAATTTCGCTGATTTTATTGACAACATTTTCATCCGCCGAATTCACCATCAGTTGCAAGTAATCAACAATTACCAAACCCAAGGGGCCGCGCTCACAAACAAACTCCCTAACTCTGGAACGAATCTCCAAAGGAGATGGTTCCAAACTTTCGTCTATCCAAAAATCAGCATCGCTAACTTTCCCTAAAGCCGAAGCTAGCACTTCGTACTTACCAGCTAGGTTAACTTTCCTGATATCTTTCACCGACACCCCACTCTCAAGTGCTATTAGTCGCGCTGCCAAGTCCCGACCTGGCATTTCCATCGAAAACATCAAAACTCGACCGTTCGTGGGAAGGGAAGCAATGTTGTAGCCAAGGGCACAAGCCAAAGCTGTTTTGCCGCTGCCGGGGCGACCTCCTATGACAATCAATTCACCTCGGTAAAATCCCCCTCCCAGTAGGTCGTCGAGGTCGTAAAACCCTGTGCTGATTTCAGGAAAGTAGTTAGCAGTCTTCAAGCGCTCTTCCTCAATTTCATCTAGATATCGCCAAAGCTCCCCGCAGTATTCCGAGAGAGGCTGAATAGCTTTTTGTCGCTCTTCTTTGTACTTATTGAGGGCAAAAATCTTTTCCTCGACTTTATTTAGTATCGCACCTAATTCGCTGGAAGTTTCGTAGCCAAGCTGTACGATGTCATTACCAGCTTTGATAAGTTCGCGCCGGACAAACTTGTCCACGACTAGCCAAGCATATTGGTCGATGTTGACGGCTGAAACAGTCCGGTCTACAAGCATTGCCAGTTTGGTTAGACCTCCTACTACTTCCAGCAGGTTGTGGTTGTCGAGGAAGGTAGTGATGTTCATCAAATCTGTGGGCTGATCCTTAGAGTGCAGCGCTAAAGCGGCCCGATAAATATGTTGGTGAACTGTAATTGCCAATGCTTCGGGATGTAGAATATTTGCGACTCTTTTAATGGCAATTGGATCGATCAGAATTCCGCCTAAAACTGCTTCCTCTGCATCAATATTGCTCGGCATAATTTTGTCAACTAAACTGACTGCCATGTCTGGTATTCTCCTTTAATTTTGTTGCTAATTGAACTGTGGGAAAAAGGGCGTTACTGCTGCAACGGTATGAACGACTCAATATTAAAAAATGAAGCAAGCGAGTCAGTCAATATAGCTGAATTTTTAAGTTATCTATTTTCATACCCCGATCGAGCAACGCCGAAAAAGTTGTGTAAAGGATTAAAAGCTATCTAGATAGGTTGGATAATCACTTTCTTCACAACTAAGCTATGGCCCAATACCGTTTACTTAAGAAGAATCTGACTTGTAAAAAATGTCTGTATTGTCTAGAAAATCGTCAGATGAAATTCCTAAAAAAGCGTTAAGTAAACCGTATTGAGGTATGGCCTTTATCAAAAAAGTGAGGTATACCCACGGAGTCCTATGCCCTATGCCCATGAGTACCTGATATTTCTGAACAAGGCTATAAATAGCTAAGGAATGGCAATGAAATAACTTAAGCAATTTGCTTGTTGCTTGTTACCCGGAAGAGCCTGGTAAAGCCGTCCGGAGGCTCTCCCTCCAGCAGGTGCTGAGATTATTAAATTTTCGTTCCTAAGTAGTAGACAATTTGCTCAGAATTTGCTTTGCTTGCTGAGGAAATCGCTGTATCCACTGCAAGTAAATTTGCTGTTGAATACCTAGCGATGCGAAAGCTTCTTCGCCTAGTTCTTGGAACTGTTTGAATAACTTTTGGTGAGTTTTTAATGGCATATACTGAGGGTCAATATAATCCTCAGTTATTCTTGTTGTATGTGCAGAAGGAGAATTTTTTGGAACTGGAGAGGAGCCTGTTGAAGCTGGAGACGAAACAACATTTGCTGGGTTCGAGTTTGGAAAACCGTTAGTTTGTTCCCACCAACGACCTCGCAAACAGTCAACGATCCATCCTGAAGGGTTAGATATTTGCTTTGTTTGGCTTCTGATTTGCAGCAGGTTTATGGCTGCTTGGATTTCCTCTAAGTTGTACTGCAAGACGCAAACTCTCAATTCGGGATTCATCCCTCCTGTGGCTTGCATAACTATCTCGACTATCTGAGTCGCATCGGGGTTGGTAATTGCAACCGCTTCAGAGTTAGCAATTGCATTAGGGTCGGCAATTTCAGTCATTTCGGAATTGACAATTGCAACGGCTTGGACAATTTCAGTTACATCAGGATTGGCAATTACAACCGCTTCAGAAGTGGAAATTGCAACCACTTCGACAATTTCAGTTGCTTCGGAATTGACAATTGCAACGGCTTGGACAATTTCAGTTACATCAGGGTTGGCAATTGCAATCGCTTCAGAAGTGGAAATTGCAACCACTTCGACAATTTCAGTTGCTTCGGAGTTAGCAATCGCAACCGCTTCGACAATTTCAGTTACATCAGGGTCGGCAATTTCAGTTGCTTTGGAATTGGGCATTACGACTGGTTCGGCAATTTTAGGGACTTGAGGATTAGCAAAGGAAGATGTTTCGGGATTTAACTGGACAGCTTTGTTGGTTATTGTTGGTTCGGCGCCAGAGATTCTTTGATCGTCGAGGCTGTCGAGTTTTGTGGGTAGTTTTTGCGGGGGTTCAGAGGTCAAACCTGTTTGTTCTGAACTGCAAGGTATTGTCGCATCGTCGATCGCTTGAATCTTATCTGAATTAGTTTTCAGACATTCAGTTGTTGGAGCGGAATATTTATTCTCATCCAAAATTTCTAATTTTTCTTGTAAATTTTTATTTGACTGACTGGTTTTGGTCTGGACTTGAGTAGCAACTTTTGGTTCTACATTTTTTGGTTTTATATTTGCCTTGGCTAAATTTTCTTTTTCTTCAAAAAGATTTAAAAAAACAGCAGCAACATTTTCAGTGCTTTGCTGTCCTTTTTTATCCTTTGTAAAGAGTACGGCACCATCAGGGTTTGAACCTTCTGTTTGCTCAATTTTTGACTGTTGGCGTTGATTTTTTGATTGGTTGCTCAGTTTTTGGAATTTTTGGTGGGTATGAGTAAAGGGGCGAACGTCGCCCAGGTGCTGTACTGCTAAGTAGTTAAGCAAAATTAATTACATAATTATCTCCAAATTCTTTAAGAATTTTTTCTACAGATGAAACAAGAGATTGCCAGCTAGAGTAGGCATCTA
>NZ_JAEQCI010000145.1:0-27851 GCF_020738565.1 Microcoleus sp. PH2017_12_PCY_D_A
ACTTTAGTGGACTTTCGCTATTAGCCAGGGGTTTCAACCCCTGGCGGACTTTTGGGTTAAGCAGCAACTTCTGCTGTTGTTCCAATACAGCCTGCAACGACTCACAAACATCAGATCGATCGCCCGCAATTGCCAGCACCAAGCGGTAAATGACAATCGCTGCCGAAAATCGTTGCTGCTGACTCAAACAATCAGCCAGCCGCAAGTAAATATCCGCATTTTTAGGCTGAATTTGTAAAGCTTTTTGGTAATATTGTTCTGCTTGTTCGTGCCCGCCGTACTCAGCCAAGGCATTTCCCAGATGAAAGTAAGTATCTGCTAAATTGAGGAGCAATGATGAAGAATTCAGCGGATTTTGAGCAAGACTAGAAATGGCAGAATCAGAACCGTTTTTTTCTTGAAGTTGCCTGAGAAATCGGACACAGGCTATTTGAGAGCGATCGAGTTCATTGAGCTCTGCTAAGTCTGCCAACCGCATCTCTACGTGGTGACAAAAACCCTCAACAAACTCGCTTTGGAGAGCGATCGCATTTTGTAAACATAGCATTGCCTCAGCTAATTTGCCTTGCGCGATCAGGGAAATAGCCCGATCGCCATACACCGCAACTCGATCGGGATTTTGGCTGATTACCCGATCGAAACATTCTCCTGCAAAAGTATGCAACCCCAATTGTTGAAAGGCTTTCCCCAAATTGTAACGGGCGATCGCTAACTCTGGCTGCAACTCGATCGCGCGGCGGTAACGGGCGATCGCTTCCTGAGGCTTCCGCAGTTCCAACAGCACAATACCTAAATTATTGTACAGAGCCGCATCATCCGGCGCAACAGCTATTCCCGCTTGCAAAACTGCCATTGCTTCATCAAATTTGCCTTCCTGCGCCAGAATGCAGCCCCAATTGCTGTAGGCTTTGACAGCCCAGGGCAAAAGTGTTGTTTCAGAGCTTTTTTTCCAGCAGGATATGGCTTGCTGGTAACTATCAATCGCTGCTTCTATTTTTCCTTGCTGTTGAAATGCAGTGCCCGTCGCGTAGAGAGTTTTAACATCTAAATAGGCATTTTGTGCGATCGCTTCGGTGGTGATCATAGTTAAATTGCTGATTTTAAAAGGTAAATAGTGGTCGCCTGTCATCACTGACATCACACTCATGAGGACTTATAACCTTTCTCAGATAGATGAGGTATAAGTTGAGATTTGAGATTTGAGATTTGGAAGATTGGGAGAGTGAGGGGTTCGGAGATTGTGGCATTGAGGAATTGTTAATTCATTGCTGAATACCTCATCGAGAGTGAGAACCGCTATATTTCACTCAACTACTTCGTTACCTCTATAGAATCAGTGAACAATTCGGTTCATTTGGTCGCAGTGCGTAATTCGCAACCACTCCGATCTGCAAAAACAAGCCTTGGGATCTATCAAAATTTATGCTTGATTTTTCCGGCAATAGACTGCACCTTCTCTATATATAATCCACATAAAAAAGATTGG
Source organism: Microcoleus sp. PH2017_12_PCY_D_A (assembly GCF_020738565.1). Taxonomy (NCBI): domain Bacteria; kingdom Bacillati; phylum Cyanobacteriota; class Cyanophyceae; order Oscillatoriales; family Microcoleaceae; genus Microcoleus; species Microcoleus sp. PH2017_12_PCY_D_A. The sequence goes on from NZ_JAEQCI010000145.1 coordinate 1,487, forward strand.
CAAGAGTAACTGCTATAAATAATAAATCTTCTTAATCTTTATTAACGCTTGTCATAAACGCACCCAAAGATAGGTACTTGTGTTGGCACAAAAACCTCAGGTCTGAAGCAAATCTTTTATGTTTTTTTCCCTTGGCAGATGTATCCGTGCAGTGAATTTAAAATTCAATAAAATCTAAAACATAAAATTCAACAAAGCATTATAAATACAATCAAACAACTATCATAAAGAAGTATTGACTCATCAATTCCCCAATCCTTCAATGTAAAATATAAAATCTCTGTTCCCATCTCATTTTATGATAACAATTATGTGTATGTGTGAATGGTAGATATACCCTAGATCGGGTTGAGATTTAGATAATTTCAAAGTTGTTTGACCCAATATTCAGGTTAGAACCTACTTGGGCAACGATCGACACTTGACCGTTTTGATTGCGGTAGTACAGCAAACCGTCAACCGGGTTGTAGATGACATTAGCCGCGCCCGGAGTCCCAGGAGTGTTGGGATTGAAATTGGGGTCTGTAATAAATTGGTTGCCAGCTAGATTGCCCGGTATCAAAGCATTAAACACGGCTCGATCGAGCTGGATTTTATCTTGTGTAGGATTAAAATCTGTCAGCGTATCCATATTATCGGCGCCTACAAACTCGAAGCGGAATGTATCCGCCCCCACACCACCGCTGAGGATGTCATTTCCGGCGTTGCCAGAAATAATATCGTTTCCTTTGCCGCCTTCTACGATGTCATTGCCTTTACCGCCGAACAAAATATCGTTTCCTTTGCCGCCTCTTACGGTGTCATTTCCTAAGTTGCCGTTGATCGAGTCATCTCCGGGGCCGCCCTCAACCACATCATCGCCTTTACCGCCGAACAAAATATCGTTTCCTTCGCCGCCAAAGACAATATCGTTGCCCTCACCGCCGTTCACTGTGTCGTTGCCGAGGTCGCCGCTTATAAAGTCATTTCCGGGGCCGCCCTCAGCCACATCATCGCCTTTACCGCCGAACAAAATATCGTTTCCTTCGCCGCCGGCAAGGTAGTCATTGCCCTCACCGCCGAAAAGGTTGTCGTTGCCAAGGCCGCCGTTCACGGTGTCGTTGCCGAGGTCGCCAAACAGGAAGTCATTATCAGCACCGCCGTCAACGAAATCATCGCCTTTACCTCCAAACACAGTATCATTGCCTTCTCCGCTGCGGATGGTATCGGCTCCTTGATTGCCAAAAAGAACGTCTTCGCCAGCACCGCCCTCGATTAAATCATCGCCTTTACCGGCGAAGACAGTATCATTGCCGTCGCCACCTCTCAAAGTGTCATTGCCATCTCGAGCAAATATGATGTCATTGCCACCTAGACCTGCTACTTCATCGTTACCTGAGCCTACAATGATTTGATCCGAACCGGTACTGCCGTTAATCCTGTTTGGTATATCGGGCGAGCCTTGAATAATTAAACCCCCAATAGCGTTCGGTTGAACGCTTAGGGGTTGAGTTGGATTTGTTATTTGGGACATAGCCAGTCATCTCGAATGGGGGATATCGATCGGGAGTCTTCATATCTCTGGTGAAATTTACTAGCTAAAATCCTGATGTCCGGAATAGTTGTATGTGAAATTTCTCAAAAAAAATCAAATGATTTATTTAATTTTTTCCCCTTTGAAAAATACTGTTAAACCGGAACTATTTAACTATCCATACGTCTTTTTTAATTGAAAACGAAAAACTATTTTCTATGAACGAGAGTTGCACTAGCTTGGTCTGTTGGAACTAGCAAGACTTCGCTAATATTGACGTGGGGCGATCGCGTGGCGCAGAAATACACGACATCCGCTACATCGTCGGCAGTCAGCGGTGTCAGTCCTTGATAGACATTTTTTGCCTTGTCTGCATCGCCGTGAAACCGGACATTGCTAAATTCTGTTTCCACCAAACCAGGCTCTACTTCCGTCACCCGCACCGGTGTTCCTAAAAGGTCTTGTTTCAACCCTTCAGAAATCGCTCTCACCGCTGCTTTGGAAGCGCAATAAACATTACCTTTCGGATAAGTTTGGCGGCCTGCTATTGAGCCGATATTCACTACGTGGCCGCGGCCTCGGCTGACCATTCCCGGCACGATGTAGCGAGTCACGTACAGCAAGCCTTTCACATTGGTATCAATCATTTCTTCCCAATCTTGAAAGCTGCCTTCGTGCAGTTTGTCTAAACCGCGGCTCAATCCCGCATTGTTAATCAGAATATCGATGTTTTTCCAGGCTTCAGGCAGTGCAGCGATCGCCGATTCGACTTGCGGGCGATCGCGCACGTCCAATTCTAGCAAGTGAATCTCGTTCGCCGAACCCATCAATTTTGTGTCTAGAAGTTCCTTGGCAAGGCGATCGAGCTTTTCAACGCGGCGCGCTGCTAAAATTAGTTTGGCTCCACCTGTGGCGAATATCTTGGCACAGGCTGCTCCGATACCGCTACTCGCACCCGTAATGAAAACAATTTGATTTTGGATAGAAATCATTTTTTGTCAGTTGACAGTTGACAGTTGACAGTTGACAGTTGACAGTTGTCAGTTGACAGTTGTTATTGGTTATTTGCGATCGATAAGCTTCCAGGTTCTGATTCCAATGCGCGATGCCCGATGCGCGATGCCCGATGCCCAATTCCCCATAACACCTAATTTTATTATTTAACAACCCGCAATCGCACGCTAACCATTGCAATTCCGCCTTGCCGCATCAAAACTGCTGAAATCCAGCGATTTTCAGGAGTAGCCGGAGCTTTACCTACTTTAAAAATCCCGCCGGAATTCAGCAAATCCAGATCGACTTCTGCGGACTTGAAAAAGGTTTTTTCGCTAACGGGTTCCTCCACAATAGTTCCGATTAAAATGTCATTGCCGATCGGCTCTAGAACAATGGCATCAAAATTGTACTCTTCGCCCACCTTCACTTGCTCCGGCACATTCACTTGAAGTTTGGGAGGATTTTTACCAGAACTAATCTGATTTTGTTCTGCTAAAATCTCTTGCTTAACTATTTTTTCACCCTCAAAGCGCTGCTGAGAACGGATTGTAGCTTTGAGATTTAATTCTCTGCCATCCTGTTTCTGGGTGCCTGCAATTGTAGTTACGGTATCAGCGATAATTGCGTTACCTTCGGTTTTCCAAGACTTGAGTTCGGTGCGGTAATTCAAATTCGGATATCGCTGCCAGAGTTGGGTGAGGGCTTTTTCCAGGCTTTGGCTGTTTAAGCCGTCAGAATGAGTGAAATTCTGGCTGTAAAATGCCATGACTGCTTTGACATCGCGCCGGTTGGCGGCTGCGTCTATTTCTGTTAGCAGTTTGGTGAGTGGGGCGGGCGCATTGGCAGGGGTTTGGGCGAGAGCCCCTTGAGTCGCCGCCATCGTCGCCCTTACCGCACTCGGATGCAGCACGCCACCGCTTACCACTGCTAAACATAATAAGATTGGAGCGATCGACTGGCGGCCGAAGCAGCCAAATACGATCGCCCGTTGGCGCAGCCCGCCCCTACGGGGGCTACGCCAACGAAGAGGATCGGCTGTTTCGTCCCGACGGCTGCAAAAATACTGAGATACACTTGGCACTAAATTCAAAAAATTACGCATTAGATGATACTTTGGTTATTTGTCAGGAGTCGCGGCGCGGGCAACTGTTCGCCAGCAACGAAAAACTGACAACGGAAGGAGGAACACGGCACAATCTCATTTTAGATTGCTGATTGAAAATTGGCTGAAACTGCCGGAACAATAAGCATAATAATCTAAAACCTCTAATCTAAAATCTATCGACCTGTGGAACTTGTAAAAGAAACAAATACCTTGACAAAAGCCCCCCTGCGGTTGTTGGTTGCAGCTAGCGGCACGGGAGGACATCTATTTCCGGCGATCGCCACCGCTGCGGAGTTGAACGACTGTCACATCGAATGGCTGGGAGTGCCAGACCGCATGGAGACGCAGTTAGTTCCCTCCCTTTACCCACTCCACACGATCGCCGTTGAAGGCTTTCAGCAGCGATTTGGACTCGGTACAGTGCGAATTTTGGGCGGACTCCTCGGCTCAATCCTGCACGTGCGAAAGTTGCTCAAAGAAGGAAATTTTCAGGGAGTATTTACTACCGGCGGTTACATCGCAGCACCAGCAATATTGGCGGCTCGCTCTTTAGGTTTGCCGGTGATTCTCCACGAATCTAATGCAATTCCTGGGAAGGTGACGCGGTGGTTTAGTCCTTTTTGCAGTGCTGTGGCGATCGGATTTGCAGCAGCGGCAAAGCATTTACCCCGCGCGAAAACGGTGGTTGCGGGTACGCCGGTGCGATCGCAATTCCTGACTCGCGAACCTCTAAAGTTACCAATTCCTGACAGCGCACCTGTAATTTTAGTCATGGGTGGCTCCCAAGGCGCCGTCGCCGTCAATAAATTAGTGCGCGAATGTGCTCCGGCTTGGTTTGAGGCGGGTGCGTGGGTAGTTCACCTCACCGGAAATAACGATCCGGATGCTGAGAGTTTGAAGCACGAGCAGTATCTGTCGATGCCATTTTATGATAATGTGGCGAGTTTGTTGCAGCGAGCAAATTTAGCAATTAGTCGATCGGGCGCCAGTGCCTTAACAGAATTAGCAGTAACAGGAATACCTTCTATTTTAATTCCTTTCCCCCACGCCGCAGACGACCACCAAAGATTTAACGCCGAAGTATTTGCCGCCGCCGGCGCCGCCGTGGTATTCCGTCAAAGCGAACTCACAGCAGAGGTATTGCAAAGCAAAGTGCTGTATTTGTTAAAAGATTCCGAATATTTGGCAAAAATGTCTCAAGCTGCTCTTCAATTAGCCGTGACAGACAGTACGGAACGTTTGGCAAATTTGGTCAGGGAATTGGTAGTGCGGTAGGGAAAATTTGACATTTTGTATCTTGATATATGAATTTCGGCTCAAGTGCGATATCCGCTATTTCATTGATACGGTTAAACCGAAGTTTCCTTCGCGCCGGAAAATTCATGGAGCTGTATTCTTAGCTCCATGAGGATTTGAGCGATTTTTTCATCTCTAAATCGCAGTCGTGTATTTAATATTTTATTAATATTCGAGCCGAAACTCTTATGAGATAGTAGATTTAATGAAAAACCCCGCCACATAAGGGTTAGCTATGATTATCTGTCTTCGTGCTATTAAATCAACGTTAGTCTGGTTACTCAAACCCATTGTTTGGATAACCAATTTTCTCTATTCTGAATTGCAGCGCTCTAATGGACTTTCTTATGTGAGGCGCGGATACTTCTTGTACAACCAAGGAAAGCAGCAGGAAGCCTTGAAGGATTTTAATCATGCTTTAATGCTTTTTCAAAAAATCAAAAACTACAAGCATGAAGCAATGGTGCTGGATGAAATTGGCGAATTTCACTCTAGCTGTGGAGAATATGCAAAGGCCCTAGAACACTATCAAAAATCACTTACCCTCTACCGGAAACTGGGAAATCGCCCTCTGGAAAGCCGATCGCTCTACTGTATTGGAGTCATCCATTTTGTGTTGGGAAATCAATCAGAAGCCTTGCAACACAGCCATCATGCTCTGATTGTGCAACGAGAATTGGGCGATCGCATAAGTGAAGGGAAAACGCTGACTAACTTGGCAAAAGTTTACGAAGAAATGGGTCAAACTAAGCAAGCCTTAGAACTGTTGCAAGAAGCTTTACAAATTGCTAGAGAGCAACGCAACCTTAAGTTGGAAAGTACAGTTATCAATAATCTTGGCTCTTTTTACAGTGGATTAAGTCAATATTCAAAAGCATTAGAATTTCATCGGCAAGCACTAGAACTTTACATCAAAAATAGAGACACAGCAGGTCAAGGAGTCTCTTTGAATAATATTGGACAAATCCATCGTGAATTAAGACAGTATCCACAGGCTATGAAATTATTTAAAGAAGCATTAGAAATTTTTAAGCAGGTTGGCAATCGCGCCAGAGAAGCAACCGCACTCAACAATATTGGAAGCGTATATGACCAACAAGGATGGTATCAAGATTCACTCAATTACTATCAGGAAGCGTTACCAATTTGTCGAGAAGTCGGAGATCGATCGGGTGAAGCGACTACATTGAACAACATAGGAGTTGTTCACTGGTTTTTAGGAGATTACTCCACAGCCCTTGAGTATTATCTAGAATCTTTTGCTCTATATCAACAAATCGGTGATTTATCAAGTCAGGCTACTAGCCTAAATAACATGGGAGATATTTATCGTAGGTGGGGAGCATTTACAAATGCTGTAGAGTCTTTTCAACAGGCTTTAGTTATTGCAAGTAAGGTGGGTGCGCGGAACACAGAGGCTACAGTTTTGGTCAATCTTGGATTTGTTTACGACAATTTAGAAGACTTAAATAAAGCGCTGACTTATCATCAGCTTGCCTTGGCAGCATGCCAAGATATTGGTGCAAAATCAGGTCAAGCAAGTGCTCTTTATGGGATCGGAAGGATTTACCTTAAGTTAGCCAGTTACTCAGAAGCAGACAACTTTCTTCGACAATCTCTTGCAATTAATCAAGAGTTGGGAGAGCGCAGCAATCAAAGTGATACGTTAAATGAGCTAGGACTCTTATATAAGGCGCTGAAGGAGTATGACAAAGCTCTAGAACACTGTCAGGAATCTTTAAGGCTCCGCAAGCAATTAGGAAATAAAATAGCTGAAATTGAGAGTATTGAGTCAATTGGTACAATCTTTTACCAACAAGAGAAATACTCTCAATCTTTGGAATACTACCAGGAAGCACTAGCCATTTCTAGGGAATTGAAAGATTGGGATGTTGAAGATAGACTTATTAAGGCTATTGAGGAAATCAATCGTCATTTATCTATTTAATTGAGCTGAAATTTGCGACTTTAAAATCTAAAATTGATTCGATCGCCCTAAGCGACATTCAGCTTCACAAAATCAACCACCGACGCTAAGCCATCCTGAGTTTTCAAATTAGTAAAAACAAAAGGTTTCTCCCCGCGCATCTTTTTAGCATCCCGTTCCATCACGCCCAAATCTGCTCCCACCAAAGGCGCGAGGTCTGTTTTATTAATTACCAACAAATCCGACTTAGTAATTCCCGGCCCGCCCTTGCGCGGAATTTTATCGCCCGCAGCCACATCAATTACATAAATTGTCAAATCCACCAACTCTGGGCTAAAAGTTGCCGCCAAATTGTCGCCACCGCTTTCGACAAACACTAAATCTAAATTAGTAAATTTGTATTCTAACTCTTCTATAGCTACCAAATTGATCGAAGCATCTTCGCGGATGGCGGTGTGGGGACAGCCTCCCGTTTCTACTCCCAAAATGCGATCGCTCTCCAAAGCTTGACTCCGAACCAAAAACTGTGCATCTTCCTGAGTATAGATATCATTAGTAACAACAGCAATCTGGTAATCCTGACGCAGCGCCTTGCACAAAGCATCAAGCAAAGCAGTTTTTCCCGAACCAACCGGGCCAGCAATTCCTACACGAAAAGCACTCATAATTATTTTGGTAATGGGGCATTGGGCATCGGGCGAAGCCAAGCCCAGGGATGGGGCATTGAAAGCATAGCCTGAAAGGTTATTAGTAACAACTGACTGCTTCCTTACATCCGTTAAATCCGTTACATAATCCGTTGCCGAACTTCCTTCCTATTTTCAACTGCGAAACAATCGAGTGTACTGAGTTTCGTGCGCCATGCTAGCGAGTCCCAATCCCCAACTGCAACTAACAAGGTCATCATCTTCTAATTGTAAAACTTCTCGCGCCGTACAGCTAATTTGAGACTGCAAATCTAACAGCAACTGCTGGCCCGCAGTTTGACCCAGAGGAATTAATTTCACGCCCGCACTCGCCAAATTAGCAGCCCAACTGTACAAATATCCTACCACGGCCGCTTCCTCTTCAATCTGCCAGCAAGCCGCCGCCATCCCAAAGCCGATCGCAAAATTGCACTGATTGCCGCCAACTTCCACCAAATCTTTTACAATAGTTGTCAAGCTAGAAGCAGCGGGCGATTCCCTGCGGGATAGCTTTGCTTCACGCAAATCCAGCAACAACCGCGTCAAAGTCCGTCCCATCTGCCAACTTTGCAAGCGCAACTCTTCTGTTTCCTTAGCAGCAGTCGCCCAAGCATTCCAGTAACTCAAAGCCCTCAAATCCCCAATCTTCGCCGCCCTCAAAGCCCGTACCGCCACAGCAGCTTCTACTCGCACCGCCCCGAATTCCAGCGAATTTTCCAACCAATTCCTCAAACTAATCTCGCTGTCGATCGCACCGGTTTCTACCAAACTCTCGATTCCCTCAGAATAACTATAAGCTCCCACAGGCGCAAAAGCTAACTGCAACAAACATAAAAGTTGATTGTTCACTGTTGACGGTTGACTGTTGACTGTTGTCAGTTGACTGTTGACTGTTGTTATTTGTTGGTTCCAATGCACAATGCCCAATGCCCAATGCCCAATGCCCCATTCCCAATTCCCAATTCCTAATGCCTGTGCGCGTAAGCGCCGATTTCCGGCTGAAACGGCACAACCTCCTCAATTACTTCCAAACCCATTTTTTCCAGCATTCCCTGCAAAACAGAATCAGGAGAAAGCCTTAAATAATTATCAGCAACTTCTAAAGCTACGTGGCGGTTTCCCAAATGGTAAGCCGCCCGCATCAGCAGCAGCCCAGTCGAAGTCCGCGCTGTCAGTACCGGTTCGGGTTTTGCGCTTACCAGTACCAAACAGCTACCGTCTTCCGACTGCAATAAATCTCGATCGCGCAGTACCGTACCTCTAGGCAAAGCCAAGTGTAGCACTTCTCCAGCCTCCGTCTCGAATCGGTGGCGGCTGCGAGTGCGATCGTCCGCTGTCATCGGCAAACAAAAGCTGACAACAGCATCGGGATCAAAGGAATTGACTTCACATCTAGTTTTTGAGGAATATCTTTTTTATAGCAGAAGGAAGAAGGAAGAAGCAAGAAGCAAGAAGCAAGAAGCAATTAGTATCTCATGTTTGAGAAATCAAGAATTTCCCGATCGTCGGGCGCGGTTACAAGATCTCTAATTGCGATCGACAGCAAGTTGCACAATCTGTATCTCTCTGAACCGCTCCCGTTCTTGTTTGCTTACCATATTTAGGTTACTTTGTCAAGCACTTATTTACAGACGATCGCCATTTTCTCAAAAATGATTGCATACCGTCCAGCAACTCGAACAATAGAACGGGAGAGGAAGAAAGACTCAAACCATCTATTTTATTGATTGCCGGCTTGTTGCAACCGCAGCAGCTCAGCTTGAATTCGCTGTTTGACTGCCGGATCGCGTTGTTGAAGCAAAGTGAGCTGATTGAAGCGACTAACTGTCAAACCATTGGTTTCGATAATTTTTTTAGCTTGTTGGCAATAATTCACCGCCACGCCGCGCATACCTCCAGACAGGCTGTTAATTCCCTGAGTTTCGTTGCAGACTATTCTGGGAACCGAGCCACCAGCCATTCCTTTAATTTCCTTCATAGCTTCCTCCCGTCTGGGTTCGATTCCCAATACAGAGCGAGCGTAGCTAGTAATTTCGGCGTTGCTAATTTCTTGAGCTTGGGCGGCAGCTCCGAAAACGAGGCTTGGAGATTGTGCGTACAAGTCAGGGGCCCATCCGCTAGCCAAAGCTGCTGCGGAAATGATGCCTGCGAACAGCGATTGCCGCAGCATCCGGTTTAGGCGAAATTTAGAGGTGCTGATTAAGGTGTTCATGGTCGTCGGTGATTGCTTGCGTGGAGATAAAAATGACACAGCGCACAGAGGCTCAATATTGGAGAATAATGTGGTGGCTAAAAAGTTCCTGCCCTTGAGTGACAATTTTTAATTCCAGCACTCTTGATTTGCTAGTTGCTAGGGCGATTCACGATCCCGATAGCTACGCTACGCTTCACGACTTTTTAGCAATTTCCATCCTTTGACCCATTGTAACATCTTTAATAAGTTAACCGAACACAATATTTAGACAGTAATTTTCATTAGAGAGCGTTCTCCAATTGCCTCTACCAAATAATTTTCCTAGCTCAAATCTTAAATAATTCTAAAAGTCCTTGACAAACTCCTCGCATCAATCACTCAAATTCAGGCGCGATCGCCTGCAAGTCATACAATTTGAGATTTTCCATTTTTCGATTTGAGATTGGGAAATTGGGAATGACTTATCAAATAAGGGTTTTGAGCGCGAGGCTACAATTGCCTTAAATGTTGAAACTAATATCAAATTTAGGAGCAATCGCACTCATCAATTGCCTCAAGGATAGGACTAACGCCAAGGAACTAAAGAAACCGGGTTTTTTCACTATCTTAAGGATTTGAACCAAATATTTGGGTTAAAAACCCGGTTTCTGGCCCCATGCAAGTGCGATCGCGAACTCAATCATTTATGTAATGTTAAGCAGAGGCGGATTTGTCGAAGGAGAAAATCCCCTCCTGACAGAGGCGCACTCGCATGGGGCCCGAACCCGAACCAACGTCGATTTTACTACCCGAAGACAGAGGCCGCAGCAGGCAACCAGACATTAAAATCGTCCTATCTAAACGCACGCTATCTGTTTTCGGCAATCACCTGGAGGCCTTCGATTAGAGCCCCGCTTCCTCCAGTTTCGGGCTGGGAAAACTTGTCTCGGACTTACCGAGAAACCTGGTTGTTATCCAAAATCTCCCTACAGCCGCCGCCCAGACTAGAAAAACCCGGAAGTCGTAAACTTTTATCCATCTGTTTTCTTGTCATCTCGATCGCCTATCGCCGATTTTTGCAAGGATTTTCGCAGCAAGTTAACAATTATTAATTACCAATTGCCCATGAAAGCTCAAAAAGAACTTTGGCGAGTCATCCTCGCAGTAGCTCTGAGTATTGTAGGCGTGCTGCACTTTGCAGTACCCGCACCCTTTGTCAGAATCGTGCCGCCCCAGCTTCCTTACCCGGAAGCATTGGTTTATATCAGCGGTTTTTTCGAGATTTTGGGCGGGATTGGGCTGTTAATTCCTGCCGTCAGCAGGGCGGCCGCGTGGGGATTAATTGCCTTATTTATTGCCGTGTTTCCGGCTAATATCAATCAAGCCGTCAACAATATTCCCATAGAAGGTATTCCACACAACCAATTACTCTATTGGTTCAGGTTGCCTTTTCAAGCTGTCTTCATAGCTTGGGCCTGGGTTTATACCCAACCAGACGAAGGTAAACCGCGGGCTTCTATCGTTCCAGATTGAACAGAAAACGCTAAATGAAGCAGTTCGACTACTCTTTGGATTTTAAGAACCTCGACTTTCGACAGCACCCGGAACTTTATCGGGTGGGGAAAGGAGAACAGGGAGTGCTGTTGGTGGAACCCTACAAAGCAGAAATTCTGCCTTTCTGGAGATTTAAGACTCCTGAAATTGCCCGGGAGTCCAGCAGCAAAATTTACTCGTTGTTTTTAGAGTATCTCGATGCCGGTGATTTTGTGGGAGCCGACATGGCCCGCAAGTTCTTGCAGATGGGGTATACTCGATCGCGCCGCTACGCCAATCATAAAAGCGGCCGCAAATACAAGCAGAACCCTCAGAAGCTGGAGTCTGTGGCAGAGCAAACCGCAGCTCGAAAAGATATTTTACCGCTAGCAGCCGATCCGGTGAAAGCAGAATCGGCCGCCATTTTTCAAGAGAAATGGATGCTGGCCAAAACCAACGAGAAATATCTCCAGCTTTTGGCGAGACACGGGCAGATGTACGAATCTTCTTGAGGCAAGTCTGAGGATTGACATACATTTACTAAAACTCAGAACTCGCAATTTATATCATGTCCGGTTGATTACCATTACAAAAACGGTTTGTAGTGCGGACTTTAGTCCGCTTTCATGTTGCGGACTAAAGTCCGCACTACAAACCACTACAAATCGCTTTCTCTTCTGAAAGCAATCTCCCTACTTATTTTTCATCTGATTTTGATTCTGGGATGGTTCTCACCCAAGCATATTGACCATATCGAGTCAATCATCCCCAATCTAAAATGTAAAATCTACAAAGGTATTAGCCCCCAGGGCAGCAGTGAAATTGTGCTTGCCTATCTGGGGGCCGTACCGATGTGCGCGGTGCTACTATTTACTCTTCATCTTCTTCGGTTTGCCACTGCCGCCAAAGTTCAAAAGCATTAAAGCCCCTGTATTGCAGGTAGTTCAAGACTTTGCCCTTGGTTTTCGGATCTACTTTACTCCAAGCATCGATCTTGTATTTCCGCATGACTTTGGCTTTTAATTCGGCGAGTTTTGCGGCTTCCGAGTCCAGATTTTCGGCAATTTCTTCTTCCCAGACTTGCTCGAACAAATCGCTAGTAATTCCTTTTTGCAGGCACTTGCGCTTGATGGCCGATTTCCCGTATTTGCCCGCAGCAGAGGCGATCGAGTTTGCCACCAAGCGAGTGTCAGACTGATAGCCCCGGTCTTGAATTTGCGCGATCGCCTCCAATATTTCCTCATTGCCAAAACCTTTCTCTTGCCCCTTTTTGCGAAGTTCAGAGGCACTGTAGTCTTTGCGGGACAAGAGAAAATAGAAATAGTCAAGACAGCTCATCAGTTAAATTGAGGGTGGCGCGCAAATACTCCTGTAGCGAATATCAAATCCAGTCGCCTTGCTATCGGCTGACTGCATTGCTATATCCTCTATTCTTCTGTATCCTCCTCTTCTTCCACTTCCACATCCGCTCTGTCCACATCGATCTGAATCAAGCGAATGTGCTTGTATCCGAGTTTAATTTCAAACTCGTCACCGGGCTTTAATCCCATTTCTTGGGTATAATTTGCCCCGATCACGATGGAGCCATTCTTGTGAACGCTAGCGCGATAACTCGCTTCTCGTCCGCGTCCGTCTGCTTTCGACTTCTCTAGCTCAATTCCCTTAGCAGCTAACACTGCATCGTAAAACTCAGCCAAGTTAATCCGGGTTTCTCCACTTTTGCTGACGGTGAAGTAGCCGCAAAGCTTTGCAAGTTCTCTGCGCGGCAAATCGCTGCCTTTGATTTTTTGAAGCAGACCTTTTCCTGTTAAGGGTGCTGTAGCTGTTTCTGCCATTGACCGTACCTCGCTTATTGGACTTTACTTATATCAATTACAACACATTAGATTAACTTTGTTTCACTGTCAATACTAAGAATTCGGAATATAAGATTCTGGGTAAATTTTTGCGGCCTCAAAACCGGGGGTGCAAGTAAGGATGCTCGAAGGCAGATCTATTTGCCTTCGAGCAGGTGATGCTTGCCTAAGCCTCAAGGGCGCGATCGCGGGGGGAATTATTGTCGCAAATTAAATGCTTTACTTTTTTACAGTAAAGTCTGTTCCCCGCAGCATTCCCGTTCCCCGATCCAGTCTGCGGTCAAGAGACCTCTTGCAAAAATCCCTTTAATCAAATTTTGTAACAGGCTCTCCGGCCTGTTCCACAAAAAATATTTTTTGTGGAACGGGCATCTTGCCCGTTTTAACCATTTTTGCAAGAGGTCTAAGGTAAAAAGCTCTTGCAGCGATGAATGAAAATACCTAGGGCGCCACCCAGGCAAATCTGGCGCCAGCCTTGTTACCGGCGCGGGGTTAAATTTTACCTCAACAAGGCGAGGCAGCACTTGTTCTCGATGCCGCTGCCACCTACTTGTAAACCCTGTTTTTCGGGCGGTCAATCCCCTCAAAACCCCAAATACCGAAGAGCAATCTTCTATTAAGGTGTTCGGCATATATAGCGCATCCACCCTGACGGTTAGGACGCTATATATGGCCCTTTCCCCATGGAGTCGATTGCTTCTGACTTCTAACTTCTGACTTCTTTTTACCCTCCGAGCTCCGCCTCCGCGAGCCTTCTTCCGACTTCCTTGTGACTTCTTTTTACCCTGAGCTCCGCCTCCGCGAGCCTTCTTCCTTCTTCCTTCTTGCTTCTTCCTTCTTGCTTCTTCCTTCTTGCTTCTTCCTTCTTCCTTCTTGCTTCTTCCTTCTTGCTTCTTCCTTCTTCCTTCAACATCTGCTATAGCTTGCACAGAATGCAGTCCGGGGAAGCCAATCCGGTAAAAAATCAAGGAAATTTTACCTGTTCGTTGAATGGGTTTTAGCTAAAACCAGACTTAATGGGCGCGGCACAAACATCGTGCAGCCACCACCAGAGGAATTAGCGGCTCCACCAAAAACATTGTCTGCGATGTTCGAGGGGGAGAAGTGGATGGGGGGACAAGAATAAGGAATAGGAATTAAAATATACAATTTAAATGCTGTAGACCGATTTGTTTCATCGCCCGATCGGGCTGCGCCACTGTTCATCCTTCGCCACTTTCTCAGTAGACTCCGAAGGGGCGATCGAGAAAATCGCCCTCAAAGGGCCCCAAGCCAGAGAATTTGACGTTATTTCCACAGGGGAATTGAAAAAGACCGACTTAAATGCAGTACAGCTTAAATATTGGCTCTCTTGACGAAAAACTCGGTTTCTTCCTAAATACGCAAATTTCCCAGCTTCTGATTTTGGGTAGAAACCGGGTTGATGAGAGTAAGTCCCAGATGCGATCGAGCAGCAGCCGATCGCGAATTGCCTGCGATCGACCGCAGTTAATTTTGAACCCGAACAGCCGGCCCAAACTCAGGATGGCTACGGTTGTTGCTTCTAAGTAAATCCACTTAATTCAACCTAAAATACAGCTTGCGCTCGAGCTAGCTGTGTTGCTCTTCTTTTTTCCTTTTAGATTAAGCGAAGTCTTTGATGCCTTCTTACTTCTTCATTCTGCTTGGTGGCGTTCTTGCAAGTAATTTTGCGACAGGGGAGTCCGTACCGCCGGCAGTAACTCTTCTGGTTTGGTGCCTCGTTGATTCCAGTGCCGCCACCCAAACAACCCAGCACTCAAAGCAACGGGTAAGAAGCAAAGCACCACTACCAGACATTTTTGCAATCCCGATTGTTTTAACGATTTCGCCGTCGGTGCAGTGGCCCGAGTTGGTTGGATCGCCGCCGATTCAGAATTAGCAATAGAGTTCGCTGAATTAGCAGCATTCGGCCGATCGTTCTGGTGAACCCAATCCCTGCGCTCTTTTAATTGGTCGGGAAAATATTCCCAGACTTCGCCGTCATCTGTGTCTGACTCCTGCGGTTGATTGGCTGCGATGGGGGGGTATGGGGCGATCGTCGAGAGTCCAGACGGCGCCTTCCATTCTGTGGCCGCTCCCGCCGGCGGCGTTCCCGGTAGGATTAAATTTGGCACCGGAGAACCGGATGGCCCGCTTTGGGCTGGGGCGCCCGTCAGATAGCCGTCAAAGTCCGGGTGCTGGTAGAGAATCGGCAAAGCCCAGTATAACTGGTGAGAACCGTAGGCAGAAATTAGTCCCGCCCTGGCCCGACTCAGGCTGAGATCGACTGGATAGCCTTGATTGAGGTTGCGGTAAAACAGTCGCGTCAGAGTTAGGGCTACATCGTCGGG
Source organism: Microcoleus sp. PH2017_12_PCY_D_A (assembly GCF_020738565.1). Classification (NCBI taxonomy): domain Bacteria; kingdom Bacillati; phylum Cyanobacteriota; class Cyanophyceae; order Oscillatoriales; family Microcoleaceae; genus Microcoleus; species Microcoleus sp. PH2017_12_PCY_D_A. The sequence continues at coordinate 16,923 of NZ_JAEQCI010000145.1, forward strand.
AATGCTTTCTGCCATTGCTAGCACTGCCGGAATGCCCCGCTTGATTAAGGCTGCGGTTAAATTGCGTTCCGAACTGTCCTCGCCGATGTCTGAGGGGTCGCCGTAGGCCCCGCGGCAGGAATTGAACACGGCCATCTGAATGCCGTTGTTAACCAGCAATCCGGCTAAGTCGTCGCCGCTCAAGGTTTCGGTTAACCCGGTGCGGCTGCTGACTAGGTAGAGTTCGCCACCTCTGGAACCTAAGTTGCTGTGGCCTGCGTAGTGCAAGACTTGGTAGTGTCCTTGTTCTAGGGCTTGAGTAAGCTGTTCTCGATCGGGCTGTTCGAGAATCGTCAGTTGAATTTCGGAGTGTGGGCCGTTTTTGAGGGGATTAGCGCTCCGGTTTTGCAGTTCTTGTTGCAAGTGGAGCGCTTCTCGTTTGAGCTGCAAGCTGTCTCGATCGCTCGGAGAGGCGATCGCCACTAAAATTTTTAGCGGGCCGCTGCTGGGTACCACCCGGGTTTGTTTGAACAAACTTGTACCTGGTTGGTAGCGGGAAAACACGACATCGGTGCCGGTTGCTAAAGGGCGATCGCCCGCGTGCAGCACTTCCCACGGCAGCCGCGGCAAGTGCCTGCCTTTGAGTCCCAGGCGCAGTTGCAGCACTTCTCGGCGGTGCTGGGCGATGCCTTGAGCGCAAGTCCAGCTATCGCGCAAGTTTCCTTGAAACAGTCCGCTGTATAATTGTTGCCCCAGGGCTACTAAATTCGGCGCTGAGTTTTTTGTCGATCGCCCTGTGCGACCGGCAGCACCAGTTCCTTGGAACACGCCCACCATCGGGTCATTCATCAGTTGAGCAGACAGTGCCAGCCATTGGTCGATCGGCCAGCGGACTTGTTGCTCTGCTAAGGGTACACCGGGTGCAACCTTTTCTGTCCGCACTAGATATTCGTCGTCCCCAACTGGGGTGACTGAGAGTTTAAATTCTTGGCTCACCAATTTAGCGCCCCCCCGCCTCAAGTCTGAATGTGCCTGCGTTTTTGCAGCTAGCAATCGCGATCGGCAAACTAATTTTTACTCTTTCAATCAAAGTTTCTGAATGCGCTTCCCCCGATCGGGCGATCGCTGGGATCAAATATATTTGTTCAAACACTTTGAGGCTATAAAACTTGTACTTTAATAACAGTTTATTAGTTTTGATTGCCCTATGGCTTGGTGAAAGCCGAATTTTCTCCAATCTTGCTATTTTGAACATTTTGCACCTCTACCGCAGACCCCTTTACATTCGTCGGAAACTTGAGTTTGTCATTGCTCAGTAAAGTTAAATAGGAGGCACTTTACCAGGCGGATCTCTAGTTCTTATTAAGATTACTTCAGCTATCGCCCACCTGTTTCAGGGCAATATCGCAGGCAATTTTGAGTAAATTTTTGGCGGTAGCGATCGATCGCTGTGTCCTCACCACTTATCCTCTACCATCAACCCCCCATTTCAAATCTTGATTTTGTGTCAATTAATGAATTGGTCAGCCGGCGAGTCCTCATCCGTAAGCCCTGAGTCCTCATCCATAAGCCCTGAGCGGCGATCGCTAATCGATAGAGCGACCCTCTAAAATTCCTCATCGATTATTGCTAATTTACCGCTTCTATGTTAATGTTATTTTTTTGTTTAACTGTCTTAATCTAGCTAAAGTGAAGCAGGAAAAATAAAGTCAAGTGTCCGAGAAGTTTTCAGAATACAACTGCTATCGAATATTCCAGCCCTTTCCAGCAACCAGGATTTTTCTCATCTAGAGGACTGAGCCTCATCCAGCCTCTTTTTCGGTGAAATATTGGGAAAAGGCAACCATAAACTTACAAATAAACCGGGTTTATCGTGTCCACCACGGGTCATTTGCGCTCAAAATGCCGATCGAGCTTGTAATTTTAACCAAAAACAATGCCACTTTTCAGTTGACAGTTGACTGTTGACAGTTGACTGTTGACCGCTTGAGGGCTACCTCTCCATAAAAGGAAGAGGATTGAAACAGTGAAGAATTTTGTTTTATTTCCCCCTAAAAGGAGGAGGATTTAAACCCATTCTTCTTGGCAAAAATTAATGCAATTGTAGGCAAGGTTCAAGACAATACAAAATCTGTCATTACTAATCTCAAATTTAAAATCTCAAACCTAAAATCGTATAAATTATGTGTTTATTGCTATGTGTTATAGAATTTTACAAGAAAGAATTAGTCGAAAGCCGGAACCCGGAGCGGGAGAAATTAAAATCAGGCTATTCATTACTCCAATACTCGGACTTTTCGGTAGAGGCCGCTCTCAAACTGTCAACTGTCAACTGTCAACTGTCAACTGTTGAAAATCTGTATTGAGCCAGATATTATTGGGCAGAATTGCTATTTTGTTCTAAAATACAAAATCTTATCAGTTCGCGAGGCTGGCTCGAATTCAGATAAACTTATACGACAGAAAATTAAAACAAATATTTGCCGGGGCGAATCATCTAATTTATTTATTAATCATCGGGAACTAAAATTAGGAGCGTACAGTCACTGGCAAAAGAGATGCAAATCCTAAGTCAGGGAAGGATTTGTCAGAGCTGGGAGTGTTACAAAAAGTTAAGGCAACTAGGCTCGATCGCAGGAAAAGCAAGGTAAAATTTGGGTAATAAAGGTTTTGGGTAGTTATGTGGGAGTTGTCAGTTGCGAGTTTACATTCTGCAAATCCACTGTAGAAATTACGTAGAAAATCTACAATCCGGCCCATTTAGGCGCGGCTTACTGTAGAAATTACGGATAACATCAAAAGCGAGTTGCGCTCCGGCGCAGCACTTGGGGTGTATGTCGCGGCTTAATTATTTGGGGTGGGCAATTGCAGAATATACAACTCGCAACGGATGGAAATAACCCCTTGCAGTTTAAATAAATAGCATCTATAAACAGAAAGGTAGGACATCAGCCGCTCTAGCGCAGGCGAAAGTATGAAGTTGTAAAATTATGCTTCTGCTACATCCTCATTGCTGATAAACTGACTCAAAGAAACTCAGCCCTTTTGTGGAAATATCAAAGATGAAAGAAGAAATGTTGGAAAATGTATCGGGAACACTTTTTCCAGATCGAGATGAAACAGAAATTTCTGACCTAAAAAAAACCAGTTTGTTTTCACAGATCGCCCTGGATGATGAGCAGCCAAAACTCGTGTTTTCCCCCAGCGAGCTCGATCGACTCGCCGATTTTCGGGATGCTAGTGCGATCGATTCCGATAGCGGGTTAGGCAAGTTAGTTGACAATGCGATCGCCCAAAACAGCGGCATCACTAGCGGCAAAGTTCCGAATCCGCCTAAGGACGAATCCCCCAAAGTTACTGATGATAGCAGCAAAATTCCTGAATTGAGCGGTGTACCCGAAGAAGGTGCGGGCGACAAAAAAGACAAAGACAAAAAAGATGACAGCGGTAGCGATCCGCAGACGATCGAAGGTACCGATGGCGATGACATAATTGTCGCCACCGGCGCTAACCAGTCGCTCTACGGCAAAAAAGGCAAAGACAAACTCAAAGGAAAGAGTGGCAAAAATAAACTCTATGGAGGCAAAGACGGCGACGATTGCGAGGGCGGCGATGGCGATGACGAAGTAAGAGGCGATCGCGGCGACGACAAATGCGACGGCGGTGGCGGCAACGATACCCTCTACGGTGGCAAAGACAACGACACTCTTTCTGGCGGCACCGACAACGATACCTGCAAAGGCGACGACGGCGATGACTGGGTGCACGGCAACGACGGCAAGGATGACGTTGACGGCGGCAGCGGCAACGATACCGTCTACGGCGGCAAAGGCGACGACACCTGCAACGGCGGCGAAGGCAACGATACCGTCAGGGGCGATCGGGGTAACGATAACGTTAACGGCGGCGAAGGCAATGACACCGTTAACGGTGGCAAAGATAACGATACCGTCATCGGCGGTGCTGGCAGCGACGATTGCAGCGGCGACGACGGCGACGACACCGTAATGGGCGGCAGCGGCGACGACACCACAACAGGCGGTGCCGGCAACGACAACGTTAGCGGCGACGAGGGCGACGACAGCGTTGTCGGCGGTGAGGGCAAAGATACCTTGATCGGCGGATCGGGCAACGACGTTTGCAGCGGCGACGAGGGCGACGACAGCGTTGTCGGCGGATCTGGTGACGACACCGCGATGGGCGGATCTGGCAACGATACCCTCGTTACTGGCGACGGCAATGACATGGCAGACGGCGGCGATGGCGACGACAGCGTTGTCGGCGGCGGATCTGGCGACGATACGCTGATGGGCGGATCTGGCAACGATACGCTGATGGGCGGATCTGGCAACCATACCTGTAGCGGCGGTGCTGGAAATGACGTTTTTGTCATGGATATGGGTAACAATACCACTCCCGGAAGTTCCGTCATCACTGACTACGCAGACGGCTTGGACAAGTTTCTGCTGTCTGGCAGCTTGAACTTTAGCAGCTTGTTGTTTGTACAAGTCGGCCTCAATACCGAAATTCGGCTCAGCAGCAATCAGTTGGTACTGGCGCTATTGTTGAATGTCAGCGCTACGATTCTCAATGCTGGCGACTTTTTGGGAGTTAATGGTAGCTCTCCAACCCCATCTCCCACTCCAACTCCAACTCCAACTCCAAGTCGAATAGTTAATACCCCTCCGCGATCGCAAGCTAATAAGACACTCACAGTCGGTTCCGACGGCAACCCGCAAACTATTACTGGTGACTTGTTGAAGTTTGTCGATAGCGAGCAAGCTGCTAGCGAGATAGTGTTTAAGGTAACGGAACTGCCTGATGCTAAAACCGGGAAACTATTCTTTAAGGGAGCAGAGGTAGCACAAACCGGTTTAACCTTCACTCAAGTAGACATTAGCCTCGGTTTGTTAACTTTCCAAGCTGTCAAAGGTTTTACCGGTGCGGCTAGTTTTGGTTTTGAAGTTAGCGACGGTAAAAACGTCACCAGTCAGCGTTTTAGCTTCAATGTCGAGCAAAATATCTTTAATTTTGCGGGCAATACAACTCCTCAAGTTATTGTCGGTTCGCTGACGCTAGATAACGACATCGAAGGCGGCGACGGCGACGATGACATTAAAGGCGGTAAGGCAAAAGACAAAATTAAAGGAGGCAAAGGCAAGGACAAAATTAAAGGCGATGATGGCGATAACGATATCGACGGCGGCGATGACGATGACGAGATCGAAGTCGGTAAGGGCAAAAGCAAAATCATCGGCGGCAAAGGCAAGGACAAAATTAAAGGCGGCGATGCGATCATGATATCGACGGCGACGATGACGATGACGATATCATCATCATCGGTTCTAAGGGCAAAAACAAAATAAAAGGAGGCAAAGGCAAGGACAAAATTAAAGGCGGCGATGATGAGAATGATATCGACGGCGGCGATGACGATGACGATATCGAAGGTGGTAAAGGCAAAGACAAATTAACCGGCGGTATTGGCAATGACAAATTAACCGGAGATGACGGCGATGACGAAATCGACGGTGGCGAAGGAACCAATACTCTAAGTGGGGGTGCTGGCAAGAATCGCTTTATTTACCGCGTTTCCCGCGAGAAGATTAAAACAGTTGCAGAAGCTGACTTAATTACTGACTTTAAGGTTGATGACGATCTGTTAGAGTTGTCTGCCGCAGCTTTTGGTAATCTCAGCGTTGCCAGCTTGACTCGAGTGGCGATTACTGCTACTTCTGCTGTTGGGTCGATCGGCAGTTCTAACTTACTCGACTTCAGTGCTGATATCACCGTTACCAGCATCGCCACTTTGCAAGCGCGGTTTGCAGCCTTGGGCGGCAACAGCGACGCGCCTACTTTCTGTCAGTTTACAGATGCGGAGACCAACCGTACCGTGCTGGTATTTGCTGTTGGGGCGCGCTTTGAAGTTGTCACCAGTTTCTCGCTGAAATTTAGCCTGCAAATCAAGAACTTTGTCTTCAGCGGCCCGCCACTAAATGTTCCTGTCGGTACTTCCGGCCCTGACAATTTAAACTTCGGCACTTTTCCTGCCGCAGTTAATTTCAATGCTTTAGGTGGCGATGACAACATTGTCGGCAGCAACTTTAACGATACCATCAACGGCGGTGACGGCAACGATACCATCACCGGCGGCCTCGGTGCCGATGTGCTCAGCGGTGGCAGCGGTACGGATCTCTTTGTTTACACGACAACTAAAGAAGGCGGCGATAAAATTACCGACTTCAAATCTGGAACAGATAAATTCCAGTTTGTCTCGGGCGAATTCGGCAATTTGACTTCTACTAATTTTGTCAGTGTTAGCGGTTCAACTCCTGACATTACCGGCAAACAGTTAGTGATTTTCACTGGCGGAACCTATGCCAGTCTCGAAGCGGCTCAAGCTAAGGCTTTGGGCAGTTCTACAACTCCTGCTTTCTTCGCATATAACAATGCTGCGAACGAAACGGTGTTGGTGTTTGACTCGAATGGTACGATCGCAGGCGGTTTCACAACTGTTGCCAATCTAGGCACTGCTGCTGGGACTTTGGGCACAGCGGACTTTGTGTTTACTGGTGCGAGTGCAACTTCTCCGACTGGTACTTCTACAAATTCCGGCAGCATTGTTGATTTAAATGCTCCTGGGAATACCTATCCGAGTGGTAGCAATAATTTCGGTTCAGGTGCTGGCGGTTACAACTTCAGCACTCCCGTGTTATTTACCGGAGATGCGAAGGCTAACAATGTCACTGGTACTCAATTTGCTGACATCTTCAGCGGTGGGAGCGGTGCAGATATTCTGACTGGCGGCAGCGGTGCAGATATCTTTGCTTACAATTCTCCCGGTGAAGGCGGTGATACGATTACTGACTTTGCCTTTGGGGTTGACAAATTGAAGTTTGTCAGTGCTGCTTTCGGGAATTTCACTACTACTAATTTTGCCAGTGTGAGCGGTTCAGCTCCTGACATTACTGGTAAACAGTTGGTGATTTTCACTGGTGCCAATTATTCGACTGTGGAGGCGGCTCAAGCTAAGGCTGTGGGCAGTTCAACAACTCCTGGTTTCTTCGTATATACGAATACGAACAGCGAGACGGTGTTGGTGTTTGACTCGAACGGTACAGCGGCGGGCGGTTTCACAACTGTTGCTAATTTGGGTACGGCTGCGGGAACTTTGGGCACAGCAGACTTCTTGTTTACTGGTGCGACTGGTTCTGCTCCGACGGGTACTTCTACCAACTCCGGCAGCATTGTTGATTTAAATGCTAATCCGGGTACTTTCCCGACAAGCGGAGTTAATAACTTCGGTTCTGGTGCGGGCGGTTACAACTTTACTACTCCAGTCTTGTTTACCGGCAATTCAACTGTGGCGAATAACGTTACTGGTACTGAATTTGCTGACATCCTCAACGGTGGTGGCGGTGCAGATACGATCGCTGGTGGTGGCGGTGCAGATACTATCACCGGTGCTGGCGGTGCAGATATTCTGACTGGCGGTTCCGGTGCAGATATCTTTGCTTTCAAGGCTCCAGGTGAAGGCACTGATAGCATTACTGACTTTACATTCGGTACTGACAAATTGCAGTTTACTGCGAATGCTTTCGGGAATTTCACTACTACTAATTTTGCCAGTGTGAGCGGTTCAGCTCCTGACATTACTGGCAAACAGTTGGTGATTTTCACCGGTGCCAATTATTCGACTGTGGAGGCGGCTCAAGCTAAGGCTGTGGGTGGTTCTACAACTCCTGGTTTCTTCGTATATACGAATACGAACAGCGAGACGGTGTTGGTGTTTGACTCGAATGGTACAGCGGCGGGCGGTTTCACAACTGTTGCTAATTTGGGTACGGCTGCGGGGACTTTGGGCACAGCAGACTTCTTGTTTACTGGTTCGATCGCATCTTCACCTTCACCTCTACCTAACAGCAGCACTGTTGACTTAACTTCTCCTGGGAATACTTTCCCCGCTGTGAGCAATTTCGGTTCTGGTGTTGGCGGTTACAACTTCACCACACCTGTTTTATTCACTGGAGGTTCGGCTGCTAGCAACGTCACTGGTACTGAGTTTGCTGACATCTTGAATGGTGGATCGGGTGCCGATATTTTCAACGGTGGCGCTGGTAATGACAGCATCTCCGGCGGCGCTGGTAATGACAGTCTCAACGGTGGCGTTGGGAATGATACTTTAATCGGCGGTTTGGGAACAAATGTTCTCAGCGGTGGATTGGGTTCTGATGTGTTTGTGTTCACCGGAACTTCTGCTGGTGGTGGCGATATCATTACGGATTACAGCATTGTTGATGATGTAATGAACATTGACAAGATTGCTTTTGCCGGATTGGGTTCGGGGCCTTTGGGTGTGAATTTCTACCGGTACAGCAGCACGGTTGCTACTGTAACTGCGATCGAGTCTACGTTGACTTCGCCGTCGATTATTGCTCTCTTCGATAGTGCAGCTAATACTACTAAGCTGTATTACGATAGCAACGGTTCTACGGTTGGTGGTAACAGTTTGTTTGCTACTGTCAATGTGAATTTGGGAGTTTCGGGTAATTCTGAATTGTTCTTGTTCTAAACGGCAAGAATTCTAATCTGAATATCGACGGTATGCACGGGGACACAGCTATGCTGTGTCCCAAAAAGATAAGGACACAGCATAGCTGTGTCCTTATCTTTTTGGTAATTATTGAACAATTTGGTGGCTTTTTTTGGTAGGAAACGGCGGGAGTGCGGTGTCCTTTTTTGTGCTGTTGTTGATGGTGGATGCGATCGCGCGATCGACTCTTAGAAAATTAACTCTTCTTTCTTCAACCCACGCACCATCTGGGTTTCGTCTGACTTTCTGGCGGTTTCAACCGCCGTCTCCATTACAATATATCTTGGGGTTTGTTTACAAGGATTATTGAACGGTGTCGGTGCGTCGCTAGGAGATTTTCTATGTTGATTCAGGCATTTTTAAAGGCGACGCACCCTACGGAAGACTCTTCTTTCTTCAACCCACGCACCATCTGGGTTTCGTCTGACTTTCTGGCGGTTTCAACCGCCGTCTCAACCGCCGTTTCTTCCTCCATAATTGGCATTATTTCGTTTCCAATCGCTGCCGCCATTTACTGCTAATTACATCGATCGCAGTCACGACAACCAACAACACCAACATCATTGTAGTAGCCTTATTGTACTCAAAAGAGCGGATGTAATTCACCAACTCAAAACCAATACCGCCGGCGCCCACCACTCCCAACACCGAAGCCGCCCGGATGTTGTATTCAAACATCCACAGCGTGTAACCGAGCGCTAGCGGCAACACCTGCGGGAAAATGCCGTATTGCGCCACTTGCAGCCAAGATGCGCCCGCGACTTGCAGCGATTCGATCGATCGCCCTTCCACAGACTCGATCGCCTCCTGATAAAATTTAGCAAGATAACCTATAGTATAAATTGCCAGGGCCAAAGTACCAGCCGGCGCGCCCAAACCAGTCGCCGACACAAACAGCAAACCCAGCACAATTGAAGGAACCGATCGCACTGCATTTTGCAATAAATTAGCCAGCCATTGCAACCACTTTGGTGCTATATTATGGGCGCTGCAAATTGCAATCGGTACGGAAAGAATTGCGCCGATGGTCGTTCCCCAAAGTGACATTTGAACTGTTTCGATTAAGGCCTTAATTGCTACGTCGATAATTTCTAGATTCGGCGGCCACAATCGGGAAACAAAATCTGTCATGTAAGGCCAACTGCTTACCAAAGTTGCGGCATCAATTTCTAGTCCCCGCAGCGCCCAACCGTATAGTATAATTAAAGCTGCTACGATACTGAGATTTTTGATCCAGCCGTAAGTTTTAGATAAATTACCTGAGTTGTTTTGGGTCATTTGTGTTTATTTTAAGATTTTTTTTATGAACCGCAGAGGGCGCAGAGGGCACAGAGGAAGAGGGGAGAAGTGAGGGGTTCACGCTTCTACTTTGGGGGGTGTTAGTTTGCTGAATTTGTCGGATAGGTTGTGACATTTGCCATCATAGACTATCTGACCGGCGTCTAGGACGATCGCTCTTTTGGGATAAGTGCTGGCCATTCCCAAGTCGTGCAATACTACAACTACGGTCATACCTTGTTCTCGGTGCAGGCGATCGAGGATTTCCATTACTTGTTGGGCGGCGATTACGTCTAATCCGGTGGTGGGCTCGTCTGCGAGTAAAATCTGGGGTGATTGGATTAGGGCGCGGGCGATGGCGACTTTTTGCTGTTGTCCGCCGCTGAGCAGTCCGGTTTTTTGGTATGCTAGGTCTTGGAGTCCGAAGTCTGCGAGTAGGTCAAAAGCTCGATCGCGCTTTTGCTTCGGAAAACCCCACAGTGTCTCCCAAGTATTCAAACTTCCCAAGCAACCACAAAGCACATTGTCGATCGCAGGTAGCTGTTTAATCAACCCGCCGCCTTGAAAAATCAACCCAATATCGCGCCGAATTCGTCTCAGAGTGCGCGGTGTTATAACTGTATCGTTAATCCGAATTTCTCCGGTTTTGACGGGAACTAACCCGACAAATGAACGGAGAAGCGTAGATTTTCCGGCACCGTTCAAACCCAGCAGCGCTACAAATTCCCCTGGTTGAATTTTGCAATCAATCTTGTTCAAAATCGGGCGATTTAGCGATGTTGAATAAGCGGTTTCTAATTGGCTGCATTCGATAGTCATAGGAAGAAGGAAGAAGGAAGAATGTTTTAATTGTTGTCGTGAAAAAAGGAATGAGAAATACTGAAAAAAATTAGCTGAGTTTTAATTTGGTGTATTAACTTAGTAAGTAAATATTTTTTGATATAATTTGCCCTTAATATAATTTATCCTCTAAATCTTACAATAAAATAGGTTCGTAGTGAGGACTTTAGTCCTTCTTTTCCTGAGGACTCAAGTCCTCATAATAAAATAGGTTCGTAGTGAGGACTTTAGTCCTTCTT
>NZ_JAEQCI010000146.1:0-11931 GCF_020738565.1 Microcoleus sp. PH2017_12_PCY_D_A
AACAATTAGGGCAACTAATTTCTAATGTCATATCACGCTATGGGAAACACTTCTCTAATTATAGCTTACTCCGATCCTTTCCTTCAGGGCACTACCGCCCATTCCATAAGCAAAAGTCCTAACTCCTAATATTATTGGCTTAGGTAAAGGAGATATGAAAGTAAAAATACAACACAAAGCAAGATACACGAAAGCCCAAGTTATCGCTATTATACAAAAAAAACTAGCAATTCTGGTATTTATCAATTTAGCAGCTTTACTGAGAATGATACTTAAAATATTCCCGATCTTCATAAGCTTATGTCCTACAAAAAAGTAAGGGTTGCTGAGATATTTCTCTACTTAATTAGGTAGAATTTCAGTGTTGGCAAGGCAATTTAGGTAGTAGAAAAAAACAGACGGATTCAAAGCTGTTGATACAGCATCTAATGCCGGAGTGGTATCTAACGGCTTTTTCGCTCGTCCTCAGTAGTTATGCAACTACTCTTACAACTAGATACACAGCTCTCTTACATTATTCCGTACAAAACACTAAATTGGTACAAGACGATCGCACGGAGCCGTTTAACTTCTAATTCACAACACAGTCGCCGCCGGAGCAACTCACAATGAACCGCAAAAACACAGTTTTATTAGTAACATGAGTTTAAAGAATCAGATGTCCACATTGGGAAATTATTTAGAGTGAATCAAGCGCCAAACCATGCTTAAAAATACACTAACACAAGGTGCTAAAAAGCTGCTATGCGGTAAATAAATCATATCCGGGTTGTCTACCCTCGATAATTATGAGATTTAAATCGCGACTAAACAAACAAAGTTAGTCTTCCAAGACCAATAGATAAAAGGAGTATTCAAACCGGATTTGCAATTGCAAGAAGTTTTATGACAACTTTTGACCACCCAGCGGCCGCAGCATTGCTCACCATCGCGCTCTGCGATCGAGCCACGCGATCGTACTGTACAAAAGTACGATCGCTCAATTCGCTCTATAAGCTCTCGGTGTCATACCTGTAAATTACGGAAACTGTTTGCTTAAATGACTATAGAGAAAAATTGAGGAGGCTGAATGAAAACCGCGATCGCCCTACCAATTGACCAAATCACGAAATTGTGCCAACACTGGCAAATTATCGAACTCTCCCTCTTTGGTTCTATCCTTCGGGACGACTTTCATGCAGAAAGCGACATCGATATCCTAGTTGCTTTTGCCCCCACGGCCAACTGGGGTCTACTCGATCACGCCCAAATGCAGGAAGAACTCGAAGCAATCCTCAGCAAACCAGTCGATCTAATCAGTAAAAGGGCGATCGCAGTTCCAACCCAATTTGCCGTCAAGAAATTCTCTCTACCGCTCAAGCTCTCCGCAGTCAAATAGTCGCGATCACGCTTCCAATGTACTATAATTCAAATACCAACCATTGTTGAAGTGTTTTTTCATATTTCTGCAATAACTTAAAGAAAAAGCCTGCCAACTCTCAGTCAGCGATCGCCTTGCGTTACTAAGTGCGATCGTTCAATTTCCCCACTTTGATAAGCACGGTTTTATCATGTCGATTAAAACAGTCGTCAAGCGTAGCTATCCCCTAGGGAATCGCCTAACTGCCCCTCTCAAAAAAGCCCCCCTCCGAACGGTGCTGATTGTACCGTTTGTGCTGCAAATTGTGGGGACTGCGGGGTTGGTGGGGTATCTTTCCTATACAAACGGACAAAAGGCGGTTAACAACCTGGCAAATCAGCTAGCAGCACAAATTGGCGATCGCGTCGTACATTACCTCGATACATATCTGTCCGCACCCCATTTAATCAACCGCATTAACGCGGATGCGGTGCGCCAAAAAACCCTAAATTTACAAGATTTACCGCAACTCGAACGCTACCTTTTGTTTCAACTCAAACAGTTTGAATCGCCGACAACCATTATTTTTGGTAGCAAACGGGGAGACTTCGTTGCAGGCGATCGCACTATCGGACAGAATCTGATTATGCGATCGGATGAGTTGGATCGGGGCATCATCAATATGTATGTTCCAGACTTGCTAGGTAATAGAACCAAACTATACAAAACTTTTCGACAACCTGATGCCACAAAAAGACCTTGGTACCAAGCTGCTAAAGCTGCGGGAAAATCCACCTGGACTAATATTTTTCAACTGGGTAACAATACAGATTTAGTAATTAACGGCAATCGACCGATTTATAATGAGACGACAAAGGAACTGCTAGGAGTATTTTCGGTAAACCTCAACATTAGAAAAATTGCCAATTTTCTCGATAGCATAAAAACTAGCCAGTCGGCAAAAATTTTTATTATCGAACGCAGCGGGTTGTTAGTAGCCAATTCCGGCCCCGACAATCCCTATATTGTGAGCAACCAGCAGTTTAATCGATTAAAATTAACGGCAAGCCCAAATGCTACAATCCGCGCCACGGGTCTATTTTTAACGAATCACTTTGGCGATTTTTCCCAAATTAATGATGTTCAACACCTTGAATTTGAAATTGACGGCCAATCCCAATTACTCAAAGTAGTACCTTACAAGGATAATTTTGGTTTAGATTGGTTGATTGCGATCGTCATCCCGGAATCCGATTTTATGGCAGAAATTGACGCCAACAATCGCACCACAATTATACTGTGTACTGCTGCCTTAATCGGAGCAATTGTTGTCGGCATTTTCACAGCTAAATGGATAACCAAGCCAATTTTACGCTTAAATACGGCCGCCAAAGCTCTAGCTAACAATGAATGGGATACAACTGTCGAGCTTGACCGCAATGATGAAGTCGGGCAATTGGCAAAATCCTTTAATAATATGGCAGACAAACTGCAATCTGCTTTCAAATCTCTCCAATCTTTAAATGCTGCCTTAACCGACAGTGAAAGCCGCCTGAAACAAATCCTCGAAGCTATGCCGGTGGGAGTATCAGTTCACGACTCTACCGGGCAACTGATTTACATAAATCAGATAGCGCGGCAGTTAGTAGGTATCCAGAGTGTATCAGAGTCTATAACCGAGCAACTCGCAGAAGTTTTTAGACTTTACGATGCAGGAACAGATGAATTATATTCAATTGAAAAAAATCCTGTAGCCCGATCGCTCAAAGGAGAAACGGTGAGAGTGGAAGACATAGAAATTCGTTGGTCCGATCGCACTGTGCCTTTAGAAGTTTGGAGTACGCCGCTGTTTGATGAAGCTGGCAACATTATCGGCGCGATCGCGGCTTCTCAAGACATCACCGATCGCAAACACACCGAAAAGTTACTGAATAACTACAATCGCACTTTAGAGCAAAAGGTGAGCGATCGCATTGCCGAACTCCAAAAAGCAAAAGAAGCTGCCGAAGTCGCATCCCTTGCTAAAAGTGCCTTTCTTGCCAATATGAGCCACGAATTGCGAACTCCCCTCAATGCCATTCTCGGCTACACTCAAATACTTTTCCGACAGCCAAATTTTTCTCCCCGCGACAAAGAGCAAATTCGCACGATCCAGCAGTGCGGTTCTCATTTGCTGACTTTAATTAATGATATTTTAGATTTGGCTAAAATTGAAGCTGAAAAGCTCGAATTAACTGTTAACGATGTTTGTTTGCCGGATTTCCTCAATGACATATCAGAAATCTTTCGGCTCAAAGCCCAAGAAAAAAGCCTAATTTTTGTCTCCCAAATAGCAGATAAAATTCCTGAGTTTGTATCGGTAGATGAACAGCGGTTGCGTCAAGTTCTCCTAAATTTATTAAGTAACGCGATTAAGTTTACGGATGAAGGTAGCATAATTTTCAAAGTAGAGGTAATTGAAAACAGTCAACCTGTTGCAGGAATATTGAGCGCGCGCCCGGAATCAGATTTTTTATTTAATGCAAGCCCCGGCTTCCCAATTACCAAAATCCACTTTCAAGTTAAAGATACAGGCATCGGAATTACTAGCGACGCAATAGAACGAATATTTCTACCTTTTGAACAAGTGGGCGAAATCGGGAAGAAAACAGAAGGTACGGGTTTGGGATTAAACATCGCCCAAACCTTAGTTGCGCTGATGGGAGGCGAACTCAAAGTCGAAAGTTGTTGGGGTGTTGGGAGTACGTTTTGGTTTGAGATTGAATTGTCGATTCCCTACGGGATAGCTTCGCTTCACGCAGATTCGCTCGTACCAGTTTCGCCACCACAGCAACCCGTAATTACAGGTTATGAAGGTCAACGGCGTAGAATATTAGTTGTTGACGATTGCCCAGAAAATCGCTGTTTGATGGTGGATATTCTAGCACCGCTGGGTTTTGAGTTAATTGAGGCTGATTCTGGTGAAATAGGTTTAGAAACAGCGATTTCCGAGGAACCGGATTTAATTATTGCTGATTTGTTGATGCCCGGAATCAGCGGTTTTGAACTCTGCGCTCAATTGCGCTGTTTGCCAATGTTTCGGGAGACGCCAATCTTGATTGCTACTAGCGGGCTGTTCGAGTTGGAGTTGGAAAAGCAAGAGGAAATAGGCTACAGTGATTTTATCAGTAAATTTTTTATAATCGATGATTTTTTGGCAAAAATACAGAATTATCTGGGACTGATTTGGATTTTTGAGGCTTCGGGCGATTCCCGACAAGATAGCTGCGCCGCTCGTACTTTCTCTGAATTGGCGATCGGCTCAGAAGACGTAGAAATGCCTCATGGCGAAGAGTTACTCGATTTGTACGAAGCCGCTCAAATCGGTAATTTCGAGCAGATTAAGCGCGAAGCACAGCGCCTGCAAGAGTTAAATCCCACCTATGCCCTATTTGCTCGGAAAATTTGGCAGTTAGTCGATCGCTATGACGATGACGCGATAATTAAACTAATTGAGCCTTACTTAAATCCGGGCGACTAAAATTGCTTCCTAGTAGGAGTTCAATCCTCATAATCGGATTTAACAACGAGTTATAGCCTCAATCCTAAAAATCGTTCGGAGCGAGCCAACTTGCAGTATAAATAGGGCTTGCTGAATAAAAGTAGAAAGCTTGCCAGATAAGGTGTTTAAGCTTTTTTTGCTTGAAAAAGTGCAAGTTATAGGATTATAGAGGCTCAAAACCCTTGCAATGAAAGTTGTTAGTTTATGGCTTGCATTTGGGAATGCAAGCCATAAACCTATTATTTTTTAAGCTGTGTAGCCTCGTTTTTCCACTACGTACACTTTTTCAGCAAGCCCTAAATAGTAAGGATGTGAGACGAAAAATACGTAAGTAAGTCATTCCCAGTGAAACGTAAGCGTTGGGATGCCTGGGCGATCGCCATCGCTGGCATTTATAGCAGTTGTACGTCACGGCAGCAGAAACCCGGTTTTTCACACTCTAAAGTTGATATAATCCAGCAAATTTGAAGAATAAATAGTAGAATATATTTCTATCAGGGATCCATCTCCTACATCCGATCTGTTGCACCAAATTCTACCAAACTCAAGCATCCGAGTAACAGCGATGCAACAGATCGGCTTTCAGGTTGAGTTTGTGGCAAGCAACTCTGTTTCTCTATTCAATACCTTCCCATATTCTTGTATGTTGGGTTAAGATACTTCCAATCAACCTACTTTATCTGAAAAATGGGTTGAAAACCCCGTCCTTTTAGGACGGCTTTAATTGTAAAACATTGTTGTACTTGCGAGCTATTTTGTGCCAAATAAGTTAGTATAAAAGAGGAGGTAAAGCAATGCTAGTCTTTGAGTTCAAAACCTACGAAAAAAAGAGTCAGTTCTCTGCTGTAGATGAAGCAATTCGTACAGCCAAATTTGTTCGCAATAGCTGTTTACGCTATTGGATGGATAACAAAAAGGTGGATAAGTACGATTTGAACAAATACTGTGCGGTACTTGCTGCATCATTTCCGTTTGCCTCCGAACTCAATTCTCAAGCAAGACAAGCGAGTGCAGAACGAGCATGGTCTGCTATCTGCCGCTTCTACGACAACTGCAAGAAAGGAACTCCGGGCAAAAAGGGATATCCAAAATTTCAAAAAGATTGTCGCTCTGTTGAGTATAAATCAACGGGATGGAAGCTGGCAATCGATCGCAAATCAATCAAGTTTACTGACAAAAAAGGAATCGGCAAGCTCAAGCTAAAAGGAACACGCGATTTGCACTTCTATCAAATCAACCAAATCAAACGGGTGAGATTGGTAAGACGCGCAGACGGTGTATACGTTCAATTTTGCATTGACGTTGACCGAAAAGAAAACATAGAACCGAATGGTGATACCATCGGGTTGGACGTTGGGTTGAAGGAATATTACACCGATTCCAATGGTGTAATGGTTGAAAACCCCAAGTTCCTCCTCCGGAGTGAAAAAGTTCTTAAGCGTTGTCAACGCCGTGTATCTAGAAAAATAAAAGGTTCAAAGAATAGAGGCTCATCTAGGCAGATTTTAGGTAAACGCCACCTCAAAATAAGTAGGCAGCGCAAAGACCATGCAATCAAACTTGCACGGTGCGTAGTTCAGTCAAACGACTTGATAGCTTAGGTCGATTTGAGGATTAAGAATATGGTGAAAAATCATTGCCTAGCTAAGTCAATTAATGACGCATCTTGGTATCAGTTCCGTGTTTGGATTGAATACTTTGGAAAGGTATTTGAGAAAGTAACGGTTGCGGTAAATCCGCACTACACCAGCCAAGAATGCTCCCTTTGTGGTGCAATTGTCAAGAAAACGCTATCTACAAGAACACACGTTTGCAAGTGTGGTTGTACGCTTGATAGAGATTTTAACGCAGCTAGAAACATCCTGAGTCGAGGATTGGGTACGGTAGGGCATACCGGAACCTTTGCAGTTGATGCAAGCAACGCTTTGGGAGAATTGGCCTCTGCTCTGGCTGGAGAAATCCTGTCAAAATAAGTTAGCTCGTAGATCAAAGAATCCCCGTGTCTTTAGACGGGGGAGTGTCAAGTGAGCCATTTTGTTGATTTTCAAACATAAAAATATGCAAACTCAGGCAAAAAGCAAAGTATTAATCGTAGACGACCAACCCGCTAATATTAACATATTATCATATTTTTTGGTGGAATACGGATTTGAGATTTTTGTAGCTACAACGGGAGAAAAAGCGCTAGATAGAGTCACAAAAATCTTGCCAGATATCATTTTGCTAGATGTGATGATGCCGGGAATAGACGGATTTGAAACCTGTCGCCGCCTGAAATCAATAGATGAAGTTAAGGACATTCCCGTAATTTTTATGACAGCTCTTTCCGAGGCTGCGGATAAAGTGAAAGGGTTGACTTTGGGTGCGGTAGACTACATCACTAAACCGCTGGAGCACTCCGAGGCGATCGCGCGCATCAACGTGCACCTGCAACTGCGGAACCTTACCAAACAATTAGAACAACAAAATATGCTGTTGCGAGCGGAAGTGCGATCGCGCCAATTAGCCGAGTTAGCCCTGCGCTTTTCCGAAGAAAAATTTGCCAAAGCTTTTCGCAGCAGCCCCGCCGCCATGACAATCGCCACACTGGAAGAGGGATATTTAACGGAAGTCAACCAGAGCTTTTGCAACCTCAGCGGCTATTTTCCCGAGGAAATCTTGGGAAAAACCGATCGCGAAATCAATTTATGGGAGAATCTGGGCGATCGCGATCGTTGCTTAGAAATCTTGCAAAGATCCGGCGCTATTTACAAACAAGAATTCCAGTTTCGTACCAAGTTCGACCAACTCAAGTTTGTCCTGGTATCGGCCGAAATTATTAGCATTGGCGACACCAACTGCATTCTGATGATGACTTACGACATTACCGAGGAAAAGCGGGCCCAAGAAACCTCCTACCGCCGCGAACAAGAATTCAGAGCCTTAGCGGAAAATTCCCCGGATATAATTGCCCGATTTGACAAGCAAATGCGCCACCTTTACGTCAATCCAGCAGCCGAATTAGCCACAGGAATCCCCGCCGCAGCATTCACGGGTAAAACCCATCGAGAGTTAGGAATGTCCGAGGAAGTGGTGGTGCTCTCGGAAGCAACTTTGTGCGCCGTATTCGCTAACGGCACCGAAGAGTGCTTTGAGTTTAATTTTCGCACAAAATCAGGCACTAAATTTTATCAAGTTTGCATGGTTCCTGAATTTAAGCGCGATCGGACAATTGCATCTGTCCTATCTGTCAGCCGCGACATCACCGCCGTCAAACAAGCCGAACTGGAACTGCGAAAAAGCGAACTGCGGGAACGAGAGAAAGCTACTCAATTAAAATTAACATTAGACAATCTCAGACGCACCCAATCTCAACTGATTCAAACCGAAAAAATGTTAAGTCTCGGGCGAATGGTAGCAGGAGTTGCCCACGAAATCAACAATCCCAATAGTTTTATTTTGGGCAATATCAATCCAGCCCGCCACTATTTCCAAGATATCAACAATCTCCTAGAACTTTACAAAAACAAATATCCAGAACCCGGAGCAGAAATAGAGCAACTAGCTGAGAGTATAGATTTAGATTTCTTGCAAAAAGATTGGTCGCGGCTAATGCAGTCAATCGAGTCTGGAGCCTCGCGCATCCAACAAATTGTTGACACTTTAAAATTTTTCACAAAACTCGACGAATCCGGAATCAAAGAAGTAGATATCAATCAAAATCTCGATCGCACTCTACTATTTGTCCAGCACCGAGCGGGTGGTAAAGGGATTAGCAAAAAAAGCGAAGGCAGCATTATTTCTCAAGAGATTGAGGTAATTAAAAACTACGGCAACCTGCCGGAAGTTCCCTGTTACAGCAGTCAGTTGAATCAGGTGTTTGCCAGTTTGCTCAATAATGCCCTTGATGCCCTAGAAACTCAACCTTACCCCAAAATAGTGATTCATACTGAGGTGGAAACAGCAGAATGTTCGGGAGTTGGCAAAGGCAAAGCAGCAAGAGCTTACAATCAGTTGTCAGCAGCAATTCCTGCCGAAAATCCTCCCAGTCAATTCGCAGTGATTCGGATTGCGGACAACGGTATTGGTATGAGCGAAGAAGTGCTAAAAAAGATGTTTGACCCATTTTTTACCACAAAACCTGTAGGGAGCGGCACGGGATTGGGTTTATCTATCAGTCACCAAATTGTTGTCGAACAACACGGCGGTCAAATTAGTTGTATTTCTGCGCCGGGGAAAGGGACAGAATTCGTTGTGAAGATTCCTTTACAACAGGTAACTTGCGCGCCGGAGACTCGACACCCGGTTTCTTTGTAAGTCAGTCCGTAGGGTGCCGTTTCGGGGCAATATTCTTAAGTAGCCGGTCAAAAAAATCAGCCCGAAACGGCACCCTACAATAACTGCTACAACCACAAATAATTAACAACCCCGTAGGGTGCCGTTTCGGGGCAATATTCTTAAGTAGCCGGTCAAAAAAATTTGCCCGCTGACGCACCCTACAATAACTGCTATAACAAAAAAATAATTAACAAGCGCACACAGCAAATGAAATACTTCTTCTTATCCGACGGCTGGAAAGTGGGGCGCGTCTGGGGAGTTGGCGGCGAGTGGACAGCCGCCGGCTGGAGACGCCAGCCGGACATCCAACAGCTCAAGCTCTCCCTTTTGGATCGCAACGAAAAAATGTGGCTCTACCGCGTAGAAGACGCCGTGCTCATGGTAGAAGTCAAACCCTGTGCCCCCCCCGATCCCGCAGATCCCGCAAAAAATATCGGCAGCGTCACCCTCACCAGGCTGATCGATGCCGAGCAAGTCCTCGAACGCCTCGGGACGATCGCCACCAGGTGCCAAATCGAGAACCCACAATTAATGTAAGGCCGAACATATTGCAATCGGTTCTAACTCCGCACACCTTTATGCTTTTCAAATTGAAGAAGCGATCGACACTATCGATCGCTTCTTCAATTATTTGATAGTTTTGTAAAGTTCCCTAAACATTAAATCAGCAAGCTTCCGAGAAGTCGCGTTTCGAGCATCGGCTAGCTGGCCGCCGCGTTTTTTGGTGCCGTTAGCCTCGAATGCACGCCCGACAAAATACTCCCTAAGCTCCAATTGGACGCTCGTATAGTTTTGGCCTTTGAGTTTCTGCGGCTCAATTCGGGAATGAACGTAAGTCCACAAGCTCGATCGAGTATTCGCGCATCCAGTCCAGCTTCCGCCACCGCCGCCAGCTTTGACTTTGCCGCTAGACCTTTCAACTTTCCCCATTCCGCAAGCCTGCCGGAAACGTCGCAAGGCTCTTTTCTTCGGCAGGCACAGAAAATCTTGAAATGGATAAGTGCGGCACAAAATCCACCCTCTCTCCCGGTAGCCCATGCCGAACCGATCGAATACTTGATGGTACTGTGCAAACTGACTGTCGCCCAGCAAGTCAATTAATTGATGCTCCAAGCTTGCTTCCATGTCGTGAAGATCGCACACGGACGCGGCAAGCTGGCGAGTCAAATCGGTTATGTTTGCTCCCAGTTCCGCCGCCCGCTTAAAGTGATTGTCCAATCTTGACAAAACCTGTCGGTTTAAGAAATCGCAGCGGTTGGCGAGCCATCCCCAAAAAGCCGGCGGACAGCCAATTTCTAAAAATCCGTTGTGACGCTGGCTTTTGACCTTGGCTCGCGCCGGGTACTCCGAAGAAAGCCGGCTTTTGAGAGTGTTGATGCAAGCGGTTTGCTTACGGGTGATGCTTTTGATTTCTAGAAGAGAGCGCCTGATTTTTTTGATTTGCGGATCGAGTTCCCTGACCCAAAATCTGCGATCGTAAGTTTCCAGATAGTGCCGCCGATAAAGCTCGCACATAATGAGAGCATCAAACTTATCGTCTTTGTTGTCAGTTCCGCCTAGAGCGCGACGAACCGATCGCACCATGCCTTGGTCTGCCACAAGTACGGTGATTCCTATTTTTTGAAGCTGGTCTCTCCAAAAATACGAATAAACCCCAGTGCTTTCAAGGATTGCAATAGCTTTGTTACTACTAATACGACTTAGAAAAGCTCCGATTTCATTACTTTTGTAGACTGCATGAACCTCGCCAAATGATGGCGACAAGTAAAAATCCCTCAATGCAACTTTAGGAAAGTTATCAGCATCAAGAAATACTGCATCTACGCGGTCTGAAGATACATCAAGTCCAACTACTATCATTTTTAAAACTCTTACATAACCCACGAATCTCCCAGGGGTGTTAACCCATTTCCGCACAGGGGCTTAGGAGTTTTTAGCGCGCGGCGAGGTTGGAATTCGCCGCGCGATCGCATCTGCTTTTGTTCCCGCGAGTGTTAGGGGATTCTTTGAAAAAACCCACATCTTTACTAAAGAACTACAGCTAGCACGGAGGTTGCGACCCTTTCCCGCGACTCCCCCTTCATAAGGGGGGGAGTTTCGGCTGTTGAGCCAAACAGCCATCATCAGGCGGACTATTTGATTAAATTCACGGCTACCAAACCCACATAGATATACAAGGCTTGTGGGTTTCCCTTCATTTCTGGGGGAAGTTCCCCGCCCCCAGAGCAAACTCTGAGAATGTCGTTTGCTAAATTTACGGCATTCGCGAAGCAGGCGCTGCGCCCGCGTTGACTCCCTAGCAAGCCCTTGCGTTTTGCTTCCTTGATAATTTCAAAGCACTCCTGCATCTGAAGGCGATCGAAATTATCTTTGAGGTGTCTTTGGCAATCAGAGATTAGTCGGCTAGTTGTTGATGGCGTCCTATCTTTCATCGCTCCTCTCCTTATCAAGTGATTCAAAGATAAACCCTTCGGCAGGCATTCTTTTGGCAAGCTCGGCAAATTTTTGCATGAATTGATTTATTTCGTCCTCCGTCACTGTCGATTGCTCGCTCAAAAGTTGAGCGGCTAAAAATGAGGCTACCTGTTGTGGAGTTTGGTTTAAGTGCTGAGCAAGTACGGCTAACAATAAGCAGTTGGTATAATTCATCGAATACACCGCCTGCTTTTGTTCAATTGGCAAATTTGTTGCATCGCATTCATTGCTACCATCCGGGATGATTCGGATTGAATTT
>NZ_JAEQCI010000006.1:0-1003 GCF_020738565.1 Microcoleus sp. PH2017_12_PCY_D_A
GCACACTCGAACGTTCCAACGCCAAGCTCAAACTATGCTTTATTCGGCTGATGCTCAAGCGACTAGCCGCCTAAAAAGATCTCAAATGGGTTCTATAAGCCAGAGGCGATATTTCTTGCCAACTGCAATGTTCTGCCGTCCATCAGCAGCGACGCGGAAGCCATCCGCAGTCGTTACTGCATTCTGAGCTTTAAGAAAACTTACGTGGTTGGAGCGGATGCCACTAAAGGTGAGTTAGAGGCTGACCCTCGGTTTAAGGAAGACCCAAACTTTATTCTGGAACGGATTGCTCCGGCTTTGTTGAACAGGATGCTGGAGCGGATACCGCTGTTGCTGACCCAAGGAATTAATTATGGTTCCAGTGACGCGGCTCTAAGGAAAGCTCAGGAAAAGTCTCAGCACCTGTGGCAGTTTGTGAGGGACTTGGGTTATGAGGCTGGCAAGGGCGAGCGGGTTTACGCCAAGGATTTATGGAGCGAGCTACAAGAGTGGTATCAAGAGGCGGGGATACTTGAGCTTGAGTGGAACGAGAAGGGCAAGGAAAAACTGGTTTGGAATGATTTACCAAACCAGTGGGATAAGCCGGTGAAGGCTATAAACCAGTTGTACGCTCGGCTTTGTGAGATTTTCCCTAAACTGGAGAAACATCGGCACACAGAACGAGGTCTCGAACCCGAGCGAACGATGGGAGAAGCTTACTACCTTGGCATCAAAAAACAAAAGTCTGGACAAAGTGAGAAATCATCCTCAGCATCCTCAGCACCTTGTGGAACAAGGGAATCATCCTCAGCACTGCCTCAGCAAAATTTTTATGCTGAGGATGGCGCTGAGGCAACAATCCTTGCACAGAGGGCTGCTGAGGATGCTGAGGCAATAAACCCAACTCTTTTGGAATTGTGCAATAGAATCGCAAAACTCACCCTCTCGGACAAGCAAAAACTGGTAGAACTACTCACCGGCGTCCCTTGTTCCAACCCGCTCAAAGCATTCAGAGTTGGTGACA
>NZ_JAEQCI010000147.1:0-11873 GCF_020738565.1 Microcoleus sp. PH2017_12_PCY_D_A
AATTTAATGTTTTAGGCATTAATAAGGCCCTATATGACTCCTTGATTACCTACCGGAACTGATCTACACTAACTATGTTATTCTACCACAGATATAGTCGGGAGCATCTCAGTTTTGCATTTACAGTGCTGTCGGGATCTCAAAAGAGGTTCGTAGTACGTCAGTAGAGTCCGCTCTTTAAAAAATGGTTATTGCCAAACTGAGATGCTCCCATATAGTCTGTCTACTTACGCCGAGCTGTACTAGCTGACGCACCCTACAAATTACTTTAGTCCTCTCTCGCGGTCAGAAGAAGGACTAAAGTCCTTAGTACAAACTTAATATATTTTTTATATCTTAATTGTTCTGCTGCAATTACTTACTATGTTACCCAACTTCTGTAAGGTGCGTCAGCTAATATCTGATTGATTGTGAATTGAATTATCCTAGCTGACGCACCCTACAAATTACTACAAACCTTGAAGAAGGACTAAAGTCCTTACTACAAACCTTATTATTAACTGCGTCGAATATTGAAACAGCACCAATCTTCGCGTTTCCACAGAGTAGCGACAATCCAGCCGTGCTGTTCGAGGGTGTCTGCAATTGGTTTAGCTTGTTCGAGCAAAATGCCGCTGAGAACGGCCCAGGTAGTCGGCTTGCTAAGGGCGGTGAACTGCGGGATTAAATCTATGATTACTTCTGCTAAAATATTGCACATCAAACCGTCGATCGGACCGCCGGTCATTTGGATGAGCCGATCGATACTTCCGAGTTCTGCAACCAACTGCTGCGGTTTAACGCGGTTGAGCTGTCGGTTGCTAATTGTCGATCGCACTGCCAAGGGGTCTGTATCCAAAGCATAAACCTTTGTGGCGCCCAGCAACACCGCGCCGATCGACAAAATACCCGATCCGCAGCCGATATCAGCAACAATGCACTTGCTGTCGTCAAAACCGAGACGCATTTCCAGCGACTCCAAACACAGTTGAGTCGTAGCGTGAGCGCCCGTACCGAAAGCGACACCGGGATCTAAACGCAAGACTAGGCGATCGGTATCAGTCGGTGGGGGAAGCCAAGCCGGATTAATTAAAAAGCGATCGCCCACTTCTTGAGGCTGCCACTGCTGCTTCCAAGTGCTGCCCCAGTCTTCATCTTCTATCAAATCCCACTGCATCGCAGGCAACGGCAAACCCGCACACAAAGCATCTTGGCGCAGCCACAAAGACAGGGCCGCCAAATCCAACAATCCCGCTTGTTCCTCGGGCAAATAAGCCGACATCAGGCAGGAATTGCTTTTAATCTGAGTAGCAGTTCCCCGACAGTTAAACCGTTCCAGGCGCCAAAAGATGATATCTTCCAGCGCCGGATCGCAAAGAATTCTAATTTCCCACCAGCTATGTGCCATGACTATTTTAGATTTTAGATTTTAGATTTTAGATTGACCCGTCAGGAACTGGATACTGGGAACTGGAGAGTGAGGAATGAGGATTGACTAATAGAAAAATTCCAGCTTTTTTGCCAATTAACAATGACCAATCACCCATTACTAATTATCAGTCCTTGCATCCAAAATCTAAACTCCAAAATCCTTCAAAGAGTTACCGTCTAACGATTTTAGATTTTAGATTTTAGATTTTAGGTTCCCAGAATCTAAAATCTAAAATCCTTTAAAGAGTTACCGTTTAACGATTTTAGATTTTAGATTTTAGATTGGGGAACCTAAAAAATCTAAAATCCTTTAAAGATTCACCGTGTAAGCATCCCGAATCCCAGGGACTTTGATAATTTCAGCCAATATACCCTCTGGTAGAGGGTCATCAAGGCTCAAAACCATCACTGCATCGCCTCGCACGATTTTACGGCCTACTTGCATACTGGCAATATTGACATTAAAACTGCCCAATTGGGAACCAATTTTGCCAATAATCCCCGGCATATCGCGGTGCAGGGTAAACAGCATGTGGTGAGTCGGGCAAACGTTGACGGGGAAATCGTCTACGCTGGTAATCCGAATTTCGCTTTCGCCGAGGACTGCACCCGTGACTGTGTGTTCGCCGAGAGTTCCTTTGGCCGAGAGGCGCAGAGAGCCTGTGTAGTCGCGAATTGAGGCGTCTCTGGTTTCTACGACGCGAATTCCGCGTTCTTTGGCTTCAATGCTGGCGTTGACGTAGTTAACGCGCTCTCGCAGGGCTTGGGAGAGCAGGCCTTTGAGAGAGGCGACGACTACGGGCTGGCTTTGGTTGCTGGCCAATTCGCCTTGGAGTTGGACGTTGAGGTAATCGACTCGGCCTCCGGCTAGCTGGCTGACGAGGTTCCCGAGGGTTTCGGCGAGTTGCAGGTATGGTTTGAGTTTTTCGATCGAATCTGGGAAGATTCCTGGGATGTTAACAGCCGATCGCGCCGGCAATCCCAACAACACATCGCGAATTTGTTCAGCAACGTCGATCGCCACATTTACTTGAGCTTCCGCCGTAGAAGCACCCAAGTGAGGCGTCAGCACGATATTCTGGCCGACATTCCGCAGCGGAGAATCAGCTTCTAGCGGCTCGTGTTCGTAAACATCCAAAGCTGCGCCGGCGATCTGACCTGATTTGATAGCTTCTGCGAGGGCTGCTTCGTCGATGATGCCACCTCTAGCGCAATTAATTATCCGGGCCGTGGGCTTCATCTTCGACAGCACGTCAGCGTTAATTAAGTGCAGAGTTTCCGGCGTTTTGGGGATGTGCAGGGTGATGTAGTCGGATTCGCGCATCAACAGTTCGAGCTCTACCAAGCGGCAGCCCAACTGTTCGGCTCTTTCAGTGGAGATGAAGGGATCGTAAGCGAGCAGTTTCATGCCCATGGCTTTGGCTGTGGCGGCGAGGTGGGAGCCAATTTTGCCCAAACCGACGATACCGAGGGTTTTTTTGTAAACTTCTACGCCGATAAAGCGGTTGCGCTCCCATTTACCGCCTTTGACGGAGGCGTTGGCTTCG
Source organism: Microcoleus sp. PH2017_12_PCY_D_A (assembly GCF_020738565.1). Taxonomy (NCBI): domain Bacteria; kingdom Bacillati; phylum Cyanobacteriota; class Cyanophyceae; order Oscillatoriales; family Microcoleaceae; genus Microcoleus; species Microcoleus sp. PH2017_12_PCY_D_A. The sequence continues at coordinate 2,958 of NZ_JAEQCI010000147.1, forward strand.
GGGATGTGGCGGGACATTGAGAGCATCATGGCGATCGCGTGTTCGGCTGCGGCGATCGTGTTGCCTTCGGGGGAGTTGACGACTACAATTCCTTTGCGGGTAGCGGCGGGTACATCGACATTATCTACGCCAACTCCGGCTCTACCGATGATTTTGAGTAGATTTCCAGCTTCAATGATTTCTTTGGTAACTTGAGTGCCAGAACGGATCATTAAAGCATCGTAATCTGGAATAATTCGCACGAGCTCTTCGGCTGAGAGTCCTGTGTTTACGTCAACTTGTGCGACTTGGGAGAGGATGTCAATTCCGGCTTGGTCGATCGGATCGGATACTAGAACTTTAGGCATAGCAAGCAATTGAGTGCAATAGTAAAAATAGCCCTGTTGGCGAGCTCAAAGTTGAGACTTATGACTTAGAGCAGAATCTAACAGCTCAGCTCAAGCTTGCCTTTGTGCAGTTTGAATTGTATCCGTATTCGGTCAAGGTCGGTCATTTTTGCGTGAAATATTTTACCTTTGCGGGCGATCGTCCTGGGCGATCGTCTTAAAAACGCCCAATTGCTTAGCTAGCAAGTCTTTTCAGGCTATAATAAATTCCGGGTATTGAAGCCTAACTATCAGGAATTATTGTCAAATGAATTATCTTATCGCCGTACTGCCCGATCGAATGCAAGCCGAAGCTGCCTATTGCGCCCTCGAAAAAGAAGGCTTACCCATGAAGCAAGTCAGCATTTTGGGACGCGGCTACAAAACTGCCGATGAATTTGGCTTGATCGACCCCAACCAGCAAGCAAAGAAACAAGCTAAACTCATGGCTGTTTGGCTGATACCGTTTGGCTTTATTGCCGGCGTTACCTTCAGCTTGATGACAGAGTTGAAGACTTTTGCATGGGCGGGCGAAATTGGCGATCACGCGATCGGCGGAGTGCTAGGTGCGATCGCGGCCGGGATGGGCAGCGTTTTTGTCGGCGGTGCGGGAGGAATGGCCTTTGGTAGCGGCGATGCTTTGCCCTATCGCAACCGTTTGAATGCAGGAAAATTTTTGATTGCAGTTAAAGGTACTGACGCTTTAACCGAGAAAGCTGCTAATATTTTGCAGCAGTTTGAACCGGAAAATATGCAAGGTTATACAGAGACTTAGTTATTTGTTGACTGTTAACTGTTGGCGGTTAACTGTTAACTGTTGGCGGTTAACTGTTAACTGCTGACAGTTTACTTGTGTAATATTTAGAGGCAGTTATGGAATCACAAACTATCCCACTACATTCTCCGCTAGAATTAACAATCGAGCTAACTGACGAACAATTTTTTCAGTTGTGTCAAGAAAACCGGGATTTAAGATTTGAGCGCACTTCTACTGGAGAACTAATTATTATGCCACCTGCCAGTAGCGATACTGGCAGGCGGAATGCGGAGTTAAGTTTTCAAGTCCAAGGTTGGAGCCGTCAAAATAAACATTTGGGAATTGCGTTTGATTCTTCAACTGGATTTAAACTTCCAGACGGTGCAGATATTTCTCCCGATGCTGCTTGGATTCGGCGCGACAGATGGGATGCTTTAACTCCCGCAGAAAAAGAGAAATTTGCACCAATTTGTCCCGATTTTGTGGTGGAATTGCGATCGACCACCGATTCCCTAGAAAAATTGCGGGCTAAAATGAGATTGTACATGAAAAATGGATCTCGTTTGGGCTGGTTGCTCGATCGCAAAAATCGGCAAGTCGAAATCTCCCGTCAAGGTAGAGAAGTAGAAATTTTAGATGCACCTCGAACTGTCTCCGGCGAAGATGTACTGCCCGGTTTTGTGTTGGATTTAACTGAGATTTTCTAGATTTATAAAAAGACTCGGCGGTTTCAACCGCGTCTATACAAGCAAAACCTGCCTCCGCAGGTTGTTAAAAAAGCCTCGGCGGTTGAAACCGCATCTATACAAGCAAAACCTGCCTCCGCAGGTTGTTAAAAAAGCCTCGGCGGTTGAAACCGCGTCTATACAAGCAAAACCTGCCTCCGCAGGTTGTTAAAAAAGCCTCGGCGGTTTCAACCGCGTCTATACAAGCAAAACCTGCCTCCGCAGGTTAAAGATAGCGCGGTAAAATTACGTTATTTTCTCTTAAGTCCGCGCACCATCCGGACATCGTTTGTATAGCAGCGGTTTCAACCGCCGTCCTATCTTTTGACTAACTCATGATATGATAGGCTCCCAAAGGTTGCGTTTGGTATAACCTATGAAAATCCTCCACGGCACTTGGATTCCTGAAACACAAGAGAATTTTATTCAACCTGGAACGTTTTATATTTGGGTTGAAACCACTGAAAAGAAAAAACAACCTGCTAAGGTTCATCCCCGACAATTGAAGACGGCACAGTTAACAGAGTTTCTAACAAAAGAAGCCGGGATTCAACTGCCACCAGTCAGCAATACAAGTGGGATGGGGCTAGAATACGCGATCGCCCCTCGGTACTTTTTACTGCCCACTGCCGATAACCAGCCGTTACCATCTTTAGAATTAGCGCGATATTTAGAGACAGAATTACCCGAAACATTTGAGTTGGAATATTGGGAAGTTGATTGTGTGTCCATCGCCACCCACACTTTGACTAAAGTATTGAACGATTTGCATTTTTTTGCCCTCTACGATTTAGCAGAAGTTCAGTTTGGTTCAGATTTGCTGTTTTGGTATCACTACACCCAATTTTTTAAGCAAATTGTTCTGAAAGATCATTATATTCCAGCGTTGCGCTACCGAGAAACTGCTCCGATCGCGATCGCACCCATCGAAACATCCGAACCCGCACAGAAAGCCGCGCGCGGGCGCAAGAAAGCGGGCGAAACAAAAACAACCGCAAAGACTGCAAAAACAACTCCAAAAACTGCACCAACCTTTCAGATTTATCCCGGATGGGAAATTGTTTCAGCACACTACGAAACAGAGTTACAACGCTATGTTGAATGGATGCCTTTAGTTTGCGCGTCCGGTTTTAGGAAGATCCTGCTACAAGATACACCAAAGTTCTACGATCGCGAAATGTTGCTGCGGCATTTTTCCGAATGTGCGATCGCCGAAATTGTCACTCAAACCCCCATCCCAGCATCGTTTGAGAATAAGATTGCGGATTCTTTACTCCAAATCTGCCTCAACCAAACACAAAAAATCGCGCGAGTCAGCCTCGAAGAATACCGGCAATGGCAAACCTGGCGCGATCGCATTACCCGCAATCAATCTGCTGACTCATTCTCCCTCTGCTTTCAACTACAATCCCCCGAAAACCCCGAACAGCCTTGGGTTTTAGAGTTTCAGGTTGCTGCAAAACAAGACCCATCTCTGCGGGTGCCGTTGCAGGATTATTGGCGATCGCGATCGACTCAACAAAAACAGTTGCAAAAACAATTCGGTGACAACTTCGAGCAACATTTGCTAACAAATCTCGGCTACGCCGCGCGCATTTATCCCCAACTTTGGCAAGGGCTAGAAACCGACAAGCCCGCTAACATTTCCCTCAACGTAGATGATGCTTTTACCTTCCTCAGCGAGTCCGCTTGGGTATTAGAAGATGCTGGATATAAAGTCATTGTCCCCGCTTGGTGGACGCCGAAGGGACGGCAGCGGGCAAAGATTCGCCTGCAAGTCAAAGGGAAGGGCAGCAAAAGCGCTGCAATCAAGGGTAAAGGATTATTTTCGGCAACTTCCTTGGTGGAATATCAGTATGAATTGGCGATCGGAGGCGAACGGGTTAGCGAACAAGAATGGCAGGCGTTAGTTAATAGTAAAACGCCGTTGGTACAGTTCCGAGGACAATGGATGGAACTGGACAAAGATAAGATGCAGGAAATGCTGAATTTTTGGAAAAAACATCGCGAAGAGAATCCCGATGTCAGCCTAATTGACTTTATGAAGTTGACAGCAGAAGGAGAAGCTAGTGAAGACTTGGAGGTGGAGCGCGATCGGGCTTTATCGGATATGTTGGAGAAGCTGCACGATAAGAGTCGGCTCGAATTAATTACAGATCCAGTCAGTTTTCAAGGCAAACTCCGGGATTATCAAAAACGCGGTGTTTCTTGGTTGAGTTATTTGGAAAGTTTGGGATTAAATGGCTGTCTTGCCGACGATATGGGTTTGGGTAAATCGGCGCAGGTAATTGCTAGATTGTTGCAAGAAAGGGAAGCTTTATCTACTAGCAAAGAAATGGGGAAAGTCAAAGAAAATGCGGTTCCACCCACGCTGCTAATTGCGCCTACCTCCGTAGTTGGCAATTGGCAGAAGGAAATGGAAAAATTTGCTCCGGAATTGCGATCGCTCGTACACCACGGTGCTAAGCGCTTGCAAGATGCCAAAGCATTTAAAGCCGCCGTCCAAGATTGCGATATGTTGATTACTTCCTTTAGCTTGGCGCGCAAAGATGCGAAGCTGTTGAGCAGCGTAGCGTGGCATCGTCTGGTAATTGATGAAGCCCAGAATATTAAAAATCCGAAAGCGGCGCAAACGAAGGCAATTTTAAAGTTACCCGCTACCCATCGACTAGCATTGACTGGAACACCCGTAGAAAATCGCTTGCTGGATTTATGGTCAATTTTTAATTTCCTCAATCCGGGTTATCTGGGGAAAGAGGCGCAGTTTCGGAAAATGTTTGAATTACCGATTCAAAAAAATGGGAGTCGCATCCAATCAGTCGCGCTCAAAAAATTAGTCGAACCCTTCATTCTGCGCCGCCTGAAAACCGATAAGTCGATTATTCAAGATCTCCCCGACAAAGTTGAGCAAAAACTCTACTGCAATCTCACCCGCGAGCAAGCTTCGCTTTATGAAGCCATTGTGAAAGAGATAGAGGAAGAAATTGACGCGGCTGAAGGAATGAAGCGCAAGGGGATGATTTTGGCGACGCTGCTGAAGCTGAAGCAAATTTGCAACCATCCCCGCCAATTTTTGCAGGATGAAAGTGAGTTTACACCAGAGCGATCGCACAAATTGGAACGCCTGATCGAAATGATTGAGGAAGTCAAGGCAGAAGGCGAAAGTTTATTGGTATTTACGCAGTTTACAGAATTGGGAAGTGCGTTAGAAAAATACATCAAACAAACCCTACATTATAACACTTATTACATCCACGGAGGAACGAGTCGCGAAAAACGGGAACGGATGATTTCAGAGTTTCAAGATCCAGAATCAGAACCTTCGGTATTTATTCTATCGCTGAAGGCCGGCGGTGTGGGAATTACCCTAACAAAAGCCAATCACGTGTTCCATTTCGATCGCTGGTGGAATCCGGCGGTGGAAGATCAGGCGACGGATCGGGCGTTTCGGATCGGACAGGAAAAAAATGTCTTTGTGCATAAATTTGTGGCAATTGGCACGTTGGAAGAAAAAATTGACCAAATGATTGAGGATAAAAAGAAATTGGCAGGCTCAATTATTGGTGCTGATGAATCGTGGTTGACTGAGTTGGATAATGAGGCATTTAAGAAGTTAATTAGGCTCAATAAAAATGCAGTTCTAGATTAGGAAAAAATCAAAAATATGTCACAATTTACTCGGACTTGGTGGGGCAATAAATTTATCGAGGGGCTGGAAAGATTTACCGATTCTGGGCGGCTCGGGCGGGGACGTGCCTATGCACGGAATGGTAAGGTAAAGAGCTTTAAAATGAATGATGGCTTAGTGATGGCACAGGTGAGAGGCTCGGTTAATCCTTATTTTGGGGTTTATAAGGAGCCGCTCTACAACACTGAAATTGAGTTTGAGCCGATTAGTCAGGAAAAGTGGAAAGTGGCGATCGCCCAAATGGCATCCAAAGCCAGCTTCATTTCGCGCCTGCTGCTCAACGAAATGCCCGAAAACATTGAAAACGCTTTCTCACCCCTGGGATTGCACCTGTTACCCAGCCGCCGCGAAGACGTTATAACCACTTGCTCTTGCCCCGACTATAGCAATCCCTGCAAACATATTGCGGGAGTCTATTATCTGGTGGCGGCTGAATTGGACAAAGATCCATTTTTGCTGTTTGAATTGCGGGGGCTTTCTAAGGAAGTGCTGCACCGCGAATTGGCAAAAACGCCTTTGGGAATGGCGCTTTCTGAGGAATTAACGGCGGATGCAGCGGCCCCTGTGGCGGTGGATTCCTATTACACGCGGGCGATCGCCAATGAGACGCCAACCGTCAGCCTGAGAGAGTTTTGGCACGGTGCGAAGCGGTTGCCGCAGACGATTGATGTGGGAGTACAAAGTGGCGTAAGTGCGATCGTGGTAAAGAAGCAGGGAGATTTTCCGCCGTTTTGGGAGAAGGATGGTTCGTTTATTGAGGCGATGGAAGAGCTCTATATGCGGGTGAAGAAGAATAAGTAGTAGGCGTGGGGCGTTATTTTACTGCTGCTCTCTCATTGGTCATTCACGTTATTAATTAATAGCAAGAAAGGAAAATCGCTGCAACAATATTGGCAGGGTGTGGAGCCATCGATAGTATCGAAAACAAGACGGAAAATCGAGCGAGCGACGCACCAACGACAATATTTGAGTAAACAAACTCGACTAAGAGTATTGTAGCAAGAATTTGTGTAGCCTCCAATTCTATTACTAATTCACTATTCTTCAGTTTTGAGATGTTCCAATTCCCTATCTAAAGTCAAAGAAATCATTTTCGGCTCCGACGGGAGCATTCTGGCTCGTATCATACCCTAATTCAGCAACGCCCAAACTTCATTATTGTTAGATAACCGAACAGGAACTCATTGCTTCTAATAGTCGTTGGCAAAAATCATGAGGCAGTACGTTGACTTGAACGAAGAGAAACTGAAGCTACTGTTGCAGAAATTCTTTGAATTAGGATAAATTTCCCTTTGAGCTATGGATTTGAGGGCGGGGCGAAGCTTGACTGAGCATCCCAAAATCCCCGTGCTTGGATCTCTGCGACTGATACCAGCAAGATAAGTCGAAACTGTCCGGAGCGCCCTTACCTATCTGCGAACTATGATTGTACCAAGTTCTCTTATACCGTCACAAAACTTAGTTCATCCCATCCTCGTTTTATGGTAATTTTTACCTATATGTTACTAAAAAACCAGGGTGAAATTTGATAAATGGTAAAAATCATGAAACCTTCCCTTCCTCAAGACGATGCGAACAAACAACAGCGCAGCGATTACTTAAATCGCCAGCAACAAGATTACCAGTTTGACTATAACAGTTTATCACCTTTGGCATTATTAAAAAGCGTGCCAGCGGTCGAGAATTTTTCGAGCGATTATGTTGGAGAACGGATATTAGCAACCTCTGAACTTCCTGTAAATATGCTGGCAGTTAAGGCGAGATCTTTTCTAGATCCTCTCGACGAGCTCCAAGACTATGAAGACTTCTTTCCCGTGATCCGGCTGCCTCAAGTTGCCAAGACTTACCAAACCGATCGCTCTTTTGCCGAACAGCGCTTGTCAGGTGCCAATCCGATGGTGCTTCGTCTCTTAAGTGCCACTGACCCCCGGGCAGAAATCGTCACAAAACTCGACAGCAAGCAGCCATTATTGGAACTGCCCAGACTCTTACGGGAAAAAGGTATTTACATTGCCGACTACACAGGTACCGATCCAAACTATCGCGCACCTTCTCGAATTCAAGGAGGCACCTACGAAAAGGGGAGAAAATACTTACCGAAACCCCGTGCTTTCTTCGCTTGGCGGTGGACGGGAGTGCGCGATCGCGGTGAAATGGTACCCATTGCGATCCAACTAGACCCCAAACCGGGCAGCCATGTCTACACGCCGTCCGATCCGCCACTCAATTGGTTTTTTGCCAAACTCTGCGTGCAAGTAGCAGATGCCAATCACCACGAAATGAGTTCGCATTTAGGTCGAACCCATCTTGTCATGGAACCGATCGCGATCGTCACAGCCCGACAGTTAGCTGAAAATCATCCCCTCAGCCTACTGCTCAAACCCCACTTTCGCTTCATGTTGACCAACAACAATCTCGCACGCACCCAGCTAATCGCCCCTGGAGGCCCCGTCGATGACTTGCTGGCAGGAACCTTGCCAGAGACAATAGAGATAAGTAGAGAAGCCTGCACTAACTGGAGTCTGGATCAATTTGCCTTCCCAACCGAACTAAAAAATCGCGGAATGGACAACACAACTCAACTACCTCACTATCCTTACCGAGATGATGGATTGCTGCTGTGGAACGCAATTAAAACCTTTGTCTCCGGCTATCTCAAATACTTTTACCCGACAAAGCAGAAACTTACCGATGATACCGAACTGCAACGTTGGGCCCAAGAATTATCCTCCCAGACAGGAGGTAAAGTCAAAGGAATGCCACCGCGCATTGACGATGTTCAACAATTGATTGATATTGTCACAACAGTAATTTTTACCTGCGGGCCCCAGCATTCTGCTGTGAATTATACCCAGCATCAATACATGAGTTTTGCTGCCAATATGCCTTTGGCTGCCTACCGCGATATTCCAGCAATTACCAAGTCAGAAATTCCCGAAGTAATTACGGAAATGAAAATTTTACAGTTGCTTCCGCCCTACAAAAAAACTGCCGAGCAACTGCAAATTTTGTTTACTCTGTCAGCTTATAAATATGACCGTTTGGGTTATTACGATCGCTCTTTCCGAGAGCTCTACCGTGCCACCTTCGACGAAGTTTTTGAAGGTACTCCGATCCAACAGTTAGTCAGACAGTTCCAGCAAGATTTGAATATGGCTGAACAGAAGATTGATCAGAACAATAAAAAGCGAGTAGTGCCATATATTGCTCTCAAACCTTCTTTAGTGATCAATAGCATCAGCATCTAATATCGTGTCCGATCGATTGAACGCAATCAGATTAGTTGGTAGTGCGGACTTGAGTCCGCTGAGATTGGTTGGTAGTGCGGACTTGAGTCCGCTGAGATTGGTTGGTAGTGCGGACTTGAGTCCGCTGAGATTG
>NZ_JAEQCI010000023.1:0-53910 GCF_020738565.1 Microcoleus sp. PH2017_12_PCY_D_A
CGGACTGAAGTCCGCACTACTAACCTTGTTCTTCCTGGTTCGTAGTGAGGACTTTAGTCCTTCTGATTGCGGACTGAAGTCCGCACTACTAACCTTGTTTATGATTATTTATCGGTCATGTTTTGAGATTCAGGCGACAAAAATTTTTCTTCAGGAACAGCACGAGAATCATGAAACTGCTTCCATACTTCTAAACTTAAAATGCAAGCAAGCAGCCACACAAAACCCGCAATATAACCAGCAATAACATCGGTAGGCCAGTGAACTCCGAGATAAAGCCGGCTCGAACCAATACCAGCAATTAATACAACTGTCAAGCCGTAAATCAACCAGCGCTGTCTCGGAAAGCGCGCACCCAAAAAATATCCTAGCAAACCGTAAACAACCATTGAAATCATTGCGTGTCCGCTAGGAAAACTGTAAAACTTTACCTCAACCGCGCGCTCCCAAAGTTGAGGTCGATCGCGCGCAAACAGTTGTTTTAAGAGCATATTTAAACCGATCGCCCCAGCGCCCGTAATTGCGATCGTTGTAGCTTCCGATCGATGTTGGCGCACCCACAACATAATACCCAAACTCACGCTCAGCATCAGCAGCAAATTGGGTTCCCCCAAAAATGTCAAGGCGAGCATGATGCGATCGCGCACCGGAGTGTGCAGGATCCTCAGATATAGTAAAATTGATTTATCGAAAGCGTAGGTTTCCTTTTCCAAAACCTCATGGGCAATGGTGGCAAAGGCCCACATCGCCAAAGCAGCAACAGCCAGGCCACCAAGCCGAATTGTCGAAATTAGCGATCGAATTTTAGAGAGCATTTTTTAATTAATTAACAATTAACAACGAAAAACAGGGAACAAAAAGTAAATATACCTAATTAAGCGTCAAATCCCGATCGCTAAAAGGCTTGCTGTGTATCTCTTCTTCCGACTTCCTTCTTCCTTCTTCCTTCTACTTACAACAAATCTAGGAAACGAAAACGCCCGATCGATCGTCTAGATTCCTGAGCAACTGTATTTTGAATGATTAATTGATTTTTCACTACCCACCTCGGCTTTACATCCCACCGGCGAATGATTTTACTATCAAAAAAACAGATTTTTGCAATTTTGTTGGCCTTGGGGTTGACAAATCTTTCTAGCTGTGCAAAAGATACCGGAGTAAGTGCGCCGATCGCCCAAGCCAACTCGATCGCCCAACGCCTCGTCTCCTCAGCAGTCGCCCAACAGCCCAACAGCCCCAAATTCGGTCAGCCGATCGCCTGTACCCTAGGAAAAGACTGTTTTGTCATGCACTACTTCGATCGCGATCCAAGCCCCGCCGCCGTTGAATTCGGCTGCGGGCGGCAAACCTACGACGGGCACGACGGCATAGATTTTGCGATTCCCGACGCCAAAGCAATGGCGAAAGGAGTACCAGTTGTCGCTTCGGCTGCGGGCAAAGTTTTGCGAGTGCGAGATGGTGTAGTCGATCGGCGCTTGCAAAACCAGACAGACAAAACCAGCGTCGCAGGTACAGAATGTGGCAACGGCATGGTAATCGATCACGGCGCCGGCTGGGAAGCCCAATATTGCCACCTCCGGCAAAACAGCGTGGTTGTCAAACCGGGAATGCAGGTACAAAAAGGCACTGTTTTGGGCATGGTAGGAAACTCCGGCGAGGCATCTTTCCCCCACGTACACGTCACTTTTCGCTATCAAGGTAAGCCCGTAGATCCGTTTGTTGGCCCCGATGCCAAAATAGGCTGCAACACCGCCCGCAATCCAATTTGGGACAAGCCGATCGACTATGTTCCCACCGGTTTAATTCGCGCCGGTTTTGCCCCCAAGCAGCCGGATGAGAACACTGTCTGGGCGGGACAATTTTCTGAGACTGCACTACCTGTAAATAGCCCGGTTTTACTGTTTTGGGTGCAGAGTTACGGAGTCCTTAAGGGCGATCGCGAACAATACAAAATATTTGCACCCGATGGCAAAACTATCGTCAACGACAGCAAGGAAATTCCCGCCCCCAGCCGCACTTGGTTGCCTTATGCCGGCAAAAGAAACAGCACAAATTCTCCCCTCACTCCCGGAGTGTGGCGCGCCGAATACCGGCTGACGCGGGGCGATCGGGTTTTAGCAGAAGTCAAGCGAGAAGTTGAATTGCGTTAGCGGCTAAGTTATACAATAGACAAGGTTACATAAATCTTTGCTAGATTGAGCTACCGCAGATTTAAGGCAGATTAACACAGATTAACGCAGATGCTTTTCCTGATTGGAAAGCGACGAGACATTTAAGTGAGTCCTGGTTAATTTAAATTTTTGTGGGCGTTGCTTCTAGCCCGCCCCTAAAAGTCAAAACTCAATGCACAACACCTTAACAATGTCATACAGTCAATTCACCAACCTAGAAATGATTGAAACCAACTTTGGCATCACCATTGCCGACCAAGTTGGTATTTTTGCCAATTTACCCAAATCCGAGTATAGCGACCTTCTCAGTCAAACCCTGCAAGAAAATATTTCTTTAGCTTTAGCAATTAATACCGAAAAAAGTCGATCTGAATTAATAGTTACACCTATTTTAGTGGAACTTAGAAAGCAGTTTAATTCTCAAATTAGCTTTTTCTCAGGAAAAGAGTTTAATGTAGATTTAGAAAAAGGATTGACGGGTTTTTGTGATTTTCTAATTAGTCGTTCTCCAGAACAACTTTTAATTAAAGCCCCGGTTGTCGCCTTAGTAGAAGCTAAAAATGATAATATCCAAGCTGGATTGCCACAATGTATGGCAGAAATGATTGCAGCTCAAATTTTTAATGAAAGACGAAACAATAATATTTCCGAAATATATGGAGTGGTCACAACCGGAACCAACTGGAAATTTTTACGACTTAGCAATCAAATTATGGAAGTCGATTTAAATGATTATTTTATTGATAATATTAGTCAAATTATTGGCATATTAAAATATTTGATAAGATAAGACGGCGAAGGTCATTCGCGACTACACAAATGAAGTCCGCCGGACGCCAACTCAAGAAGATCGCGTAATTTTAATCGTCCGGTTTTCAACCCGCTATACAAGCGGGTTTTGTTTGTACAGACGCGAAGGACCTTCGCCGTGTCTTTTTCTTCAACCGCGGTGTCTTCTTCAGATTTTCACAATGATTAGGGCAAATTTTCCCAAGCTTGAGCCACAATCTCACTCAGCCAGCGCCTTTGAGCCAAATCGAGCAGATTGTCGTCGGCGAGTACCTCAGCCTTTAACTCATCCAAAGACTGCGATCGCGATCGGGCTATTTGAATCACACCCGCGATCGCAGATGCCACCAATTCTTCATTCAGCGGCTGCTGTCGCAAAGCAATCATTTCTTGAGGATTCGTAGGAATGGGATAATTCATGAGATTGCATACCGAAGAAAGTAGATATTCAGCCACTGCGGGGCTTCCAGCCAATTAGCTAAAAGTCTGAGAACAATGTAAACTTATTTAAAACTAAATAAGTATTTGGGAGTATAGCTTACTTTGCTCCCTTGTCAACTCCCCCATCTTTATGAATTTATTGAGAATTGAGACCGTAAAATGCAAGAAATTCTTTATTTAGAAGTCCCGACACCGGATACAGCAGCCGTCTGCACTTGGTTGCAACAGGAATTCGATCCCGGAATCGGAGAAAAAATTATTACTCCTGACGGTTTTCGCCTGCTTTCCAACGTAACAGCAGCCGAATTGGTCAAATCTGGATCTCAAAATGCTAATCTAAAACCGACATTCGCTGATACTAAGTCAGAAAATCATAATTCGCGATCGACAGAACTTTCCACCTTTGTCTGGTCAGTCCAGCGCACAACTTATTTAAAAGTCTTTCGTCTAGAAGACGCGCCCGCTGGAGAAAGAAAGTTCCTGGAAACTCTGAATCAGGCTGTCAGAAACAAGTTTCCAGAACGATACCCGGAACCCCCCCTCATAGACCTCTCCAAACAGTCAATTTTTGACGCTCTTGCCCCCTATTACCCCCTCACCGTCAAATACTTCCAAAAAATGCCCAAAGGCGAATACGACCTTCAGCGCGTCTACTGGTGGGAGCAGCGCTGGCGCGAAGGCACTCGCAATCCTCAAAAGCCAAAGCAAGTAGTGTTCTTGAAGGAAGAAGGAAGAGGGAAGAAGGAAGAAGGAAGAGGGGAGAGGGAAGAAGGTTCGGCAACGGATCATGTAACGGATGTAGCGGATGTAACGGATGTTAAGGAGAAGAAAGAAGGTACAGTTTCGGTGTCGGATGTTGGCGATAGTGTTTACGACTTGATTTATATTGGCGGGGCTTTGGGGGTAATTCACGCCGCGGTTATGGCGAGATTGGGCTACCGAGTGCTGCTGCTGGAAAGAATGCCTTTCGGGCGGATGAATCGTGAGTGGAATATTTCGCGGGATGAAATTCAAAGCTTAATTGATTTGGGTTTGTTTACTGCTGCGGAAATCGAAACTTTGATTGCTAGAGAATACAAAGATGGCTACAACAAGTTTTTTGATGCTAACAATCCAACCGTTGCTCGCTCCCCAATTCTGCACACGCCAAAGGTGCTGAATATAGCTTTAGATGGCGAGAAATTGCTGTATTTGGCGGGAGTTAAGCTAACAGAAGCTGGCGGGGAAATTTGGGATGAAACTGAGTTTATCAGAGCCGATGTTGAAGCGAAAAAAGTAGTGGTTCAAGCCAGCCACTTGCCCACAAAAGCCGATCGCACAACCTCCGCCAGACTGCTCGTGGATGCCATGGGTTCAGCCTCTCCCATCGCTTGGCAATTGAACGGAGGACGGGCGTTTGACAGCGTTTGTCCCACCGTCGGAGCTGTCATTGACGGAGGATTTGAGCCTGGGGTTTGGGATTCTGAGTACGGGGATGTCCTCTACAGTCACGGCGATATCTCCCGGGGGCGCCAGCTTATTTGGGAACTGTTTCCCGCTGCTGGTGGAGAACTCACAGTTTATCTTTTTCACTACCACCAAGTACATCCCGAAAATCCCGGTTCTTTGCTGGAACTGTACGAGGACTTTTTCGCTATTTTGCCTGAGTACCGCCGCTGCGATCCCGACAAATTGGTGTGGAAAAAGCCGACTTTTGGTTATATTCCGGGGCATTTTAGCAGCAACAGCAGCGATCGCGCCGTGGCAGTCGATCGCCTAATTGCGATCGGCGACGCAGCATCCCTGCAATCTCCCTTAGTATTCACCGGTTTCGGCTCCCTCGTCCGCAATCTTTTCCGTTTAACTGACCTTTTGGATACAGCATTAAAACACGATTTATTAAGTGCCAATCACTTAAACCAAATTCGCGCTTACCAGAGCAACGTGTCAGTAACTTGGCTGTTTTCTAAAGGGATGATGGTTCCCACCGGCCGCAGTTTGCCGCCCCAAAGAATTAATTCAATTCTCAATACATTTTTCGGTATTTTGGCAGAACAAGAACTCACTGTAGCAGAAACTTTTATCAAAGATAGAGTCGATTGGCTAACTTTCAATAGATTGGCGATTGAAGCCGCCGGAAAAAATCCTTCTCTCCTGCTGTGGATTTTAGATTTTGTCACCTTGGGCGATGTTTGGCGCTGGTTGGGTAGTTACTTGACTTTTACTCTACTGGCTTTAGCTAGTTGGCTGTTTGGATGGCTGCCCAGCTTCGCCCGCAAGGTACAGCCTTGGTTGGAGCCCCGATATCCGGGTGTTTGGCTGTGGCTGTTGGCTACCAGCTATGCTCTCACCTACGGCATGGGAAAGGGGAAAAAAGAGTTTTGAGTTGATAGCTGAGTGCCGTCTCGATCGCCTTGAACACGGGAGGATCTCGCTGACGTTGAACACGCGAGCGAGACGCTCGCACTGCACTCAAAATAATATTTTTCCGGTCAAAACGCAAACGACGATCGGTATTTTTGGTAATTGGTAAATTTGAGCAATTACCAATTACCATAAAGAATTGGTTTAAAGCCGGAACCCCGATCGGGAGAAATTAAAAGAAGACGATTCATTACTCCAATCCTCGGACTTATGATTGTCAACGGTCAACGGTCAACGGTCAACGGTCAACCTATCGAAAACTCGGCAATTCAATTTCAGCTAGCGATCGGCGTTTTTTAGAAGCCCGCAGCGGATTGGAAATCAAGCTCAGCCAGTCTGGTTGTCCGACTGCTGTCGGTTTGACCGGGATCGATCGCACTTCCTGAAGGCCAAAGGTTTCAACAGAATTCAAAATTTGAACAGCCCTGCCCAATTCTGGGCTGCCTAATTTGGCCGCAGCAGTTTCTGGTTCAGGTTCAGCCACCGGCAGTTGAGGTTCCGCAACCGCAACGGGCGACTCGGTTTCTGGCTCAAACGGCTGGTCGGTTTCGCTCGGATGCAATTGAATTCCGGATGCTTGGGCTAATTTGTTAAGTTCCATATTTGCGATCGATTCAGGGTCGATCGCATATTCAGTCAGCGCTGCCTCTAGATGCTCTTCGGGATCTGACCAAGCTTCGACAGGAGAAGCGTTGAAGGCTGGTGGCACCCGACTATGAGAGCTTCTTACCGCTGCGAGCAAGGATTCTAATTGCTTGTGGGCGCTCTCCTCCGCATCATGAGGCGGCTCAATAATTGGAGATTTCTGTGGCCTTTCCAGACTTTTTTCCAAAGCCGCTTTGAATTGCAGGGTGTGGCGCTGCTGGCGGTGCAAGCGCGATCGCAATTCCCTGCAAACATTTTCTGTAGCTACTAGCTGGTGAAACTGTTCGTTGTAGCGCTGCACAGTAGACGCACATTCTCGCTCAACAACCGCTAACCTGGTTTGGCTGGTGGCTAACTGACTGCTTAAACTCTCCACTAAAATTTCTTGATTTTGCAGAGTTTGATGGGAAACTTCCACTTTCCCAAACAGCCGCGTCAATTGTTCTTGAGTGTTTTCTAGTTCAGCAGTCCGCTGTTCTAGCAAAACTTCGCGATTCTCCAAGTTTTTATGGGACTCTTCAAGAGCCGTCTCTAGCTGAGCGATGCGCTGCAAAAGGTCGCGGTTGCATTCGTGCAGCGCTTGCATGAGGGTGACTGGGGTCGATCCTTTGCTCTGACGCTGTTCGGCATTGCCGAGCAGATTTTTGAGATTGTCTGAAATCGCGGGCGATCCCGCATATGGCGGCTGTGTCTGAGATGGCAAATTGTTCGCCGAGGGTGTTGTGGGAATTGCATCTACGCTGATCGCGTTGGGAAAATCTACTGTTTGCCAGTCTTCTTCTGGCTGTTGGGGCACCCTTGCGGGAGTATCTATCGGATGGGGGGCGATCGGCTCAAAACCCCCAGCAGCAGCAAAATTTGACTGCAATCGTTCGTTGTCGGATTGAACAGCAGGGTGCGGTTGGTGCTGACTGGCTCGAAGATCAGCTTCTGACATGGCTTTTTGTCCCAATAGTCACAGAGTCTCAGATACAGTCTATCCTTATATATTCTCTATAAGGAAGTCATTGGTCATTGGGCATGGGGCATGGGGCATGGGGCATTGGTCATTGGGCAGAGAGGGCATGGGGCATTGGGCGTTGGCCAAACAGGGCGGAGCGAAGCGGAGGGATGGGGCATTGGTCAGGAGTCACAAGCAAAATTCTCCGACTCGGACACTCGGACATTCGGACATTGCGCGCGATCGGCTAAACTTTAACAACTGCAAAATGTTTGTCAACAATTGCTGGAACTTCCGCAGGTTTGATGCGACTGTAGCGAGTTTTGTCCGGCATCACAACTATATTTGGCCCTGCTTTGCACTGTTTGAGACATCCGGTGCCCTGAACAGTCACTTGCTCTTCTAAACCCCTCGCATTCAAAGCCTTTTCTAAAGCTTTACAGACTGCTGCGCCGCCCCGCTTCTGGCAGTCAGATTTTTGACATACTAATATTTTGGTTTGAGTTTTTGCCCTAGCTTTGACAGTCTGAACTGCTGTGGGACTGGTGACTTCGGTTTTGCCGATCGCGCTATCCTCTATCAATACCCCAGCAGGTACACTGGTAGAGTCGATTTGTTCGGGCGATCGAGCCAGAGTCAGACTGCGAGCTTTAAGTTTTATTTTACCGTTTTTCAAATTAAGTTCTTTCTCACCTGCCACTTTTACTCTCAACCCAGGAGTCAAAACAGGCGCTAAAAACGATCGTAATTCCTTGGCAAGTTTAACCAGATATTCTATTTTGCGATCGGTGCCAATCCGCAAATATTTAAGTTTATAACCATCTTCAATAATCAGGCTGAGGATTTCGCCTTCTAAACTGAATTCCGAAAGTTGCTTACCAGACTGATACATTGTCATAACTCCTTTACATCCGTTACATCCGTTACATCCGTTACCCCATCCGTTGCCGAACTTCCTTCAGGCTTTACCCGATTTGCCAGCAGCACTCCAGCAACTGCACCAATTCGCGCCGAGGGGCACTAACTTGTCTCAACACGCTTCGGAGCTGAGCAGCTTGTCTGACAGTATTGACTTTTGCCCGCAAAGGTTGATCGACCGCACACCAGCAGGGAATTTCGAGTTCTTGCAAGCGTTTGTAAACTTGCCACCTGTCTAGCCAACTAACTTGCACAATCTCACAAACTTCTAATTCTGGATCTGCTGGATTCATTTTTTAACAACAGTAATAATTTGCATTAATTTTTAGCCGGACCGATCGCGGGCAGAAGTTAAAAACCAGATTTCCGAAGAAAATCAGGGATTGTCAAAAGCCCTTTCTGAAAAATTCTGCCTTTTGCCTGCTGCTTTCTGCCTTCTGAAGATTTGCCCCACTTTCAGGAAGCATTCAGAACGAGCATCTTTTCCAAGCATAACCCAACTGCTAATTATTCTCAATAGGTTTACAAAAAAATTTTTCTACTCTACAAAATCTTCCACTATCGAGGCAGACCCTGCTTGACGGGCAAATCTGGGATGCTAAACTAACTCTATTGGCAACAAAACTGCCTATTGAGAGGAAAACACACATGGCCCAGAGTCAGAGTGCATTGAGACCGTTTGGCCACATAGCCGAAAACCCTGTTCTACTGGAACATTCAGTCACAGCACCGATTTGTGAAGGGATGAACGCGCTGCTGGCCAGTTTTCAGGCTCTATACCTGCAATATCAAAAACATCATTTTGTGGTGGAAGGGGCAGAATTTTACTCCTTGCACAAATTCTTTGAAGAAAGCTACGGAGAAGCTCAAGATAGCGTCCACGAATTGGGCGAGCGCTTGAACGGATTGGGCGGCATACCTGCAGCTAGCTTTAGCAAATTAGCCGAGATGTGCTGTTTCGAGCCGGAAGCCGACGGCGTGTATTCGTGCCGCCAAATGCTGGAACACGATTTGACAGCAGAGCAAGCAATTATAGGTTTGCTGCGCCGTCAAGCAGGGCAAGCAGAAAGTTTGGGCGATCGAGCTACGCGCTACCTCTACGAAAAAATCCTGCTAAAAACAGAAGAGCGAGCTTATCACATTTCCCACTTCCTCGCCCCCGACACCTTAGTCCAGTTCAACTTGAATTAACAACAGGTTCGTAGTGAGGACTTCAGTCCTTCTTCTCTTAATCAAGAAGGACTAAAGTCCTTACTACAAACCAGGTTCGTAGTGAGGACTTCAGTCCTTCAGGTTCGTAGTGAGGACTTCAGTCCTTCTTCTCTTAATCAAGAAGGACTAAAGTCCTTACTACAAACCAGATCAAAAAAAGCGAGCAGTGTTTTGAACTGCCCGCTTTTTTATACAAAGTGCGATGAACCCCCGAAAATTAAGGAGCTAAAGCACTACCGCGCAACAAGCTACCAATGGTTTTCGCAGTAATCTTCATTTGAATCAAGGGATTAGCCGGTACTACAGTCTTATACAAGTAGCTATCGAATGTGAGTTTCTGCACATCGCGATCGGCACACATTTCCACAAAAGCTTCGCGAGTAGCATCGGAACGGTAGAACACGCGCTGCAAAATGTCAAGCACCTTGTAAGTAATACCGTAAGCCTTATCCCACCGCTTGAGGTAGAGCTTAATTTCTTGTTCAGTCGGAATCCGCGCGCCCTTATTGGAAATCTCCACAATAGTTTCAGCGCACATCCGTCCAGACTTAGCAGCAAAATAGATACCTTCGCCCGAAGACTTGGTAACATAACCGGCGGCGTCACCGACGAGAGCAACTCGGCCGACAACCCGGCGGGGACGCGGATGTTCGGGGATGGGGTGGGCTTCCACTTTAATGATTTCACCGCCGAGGAGTTTTTTGGCAGCGCGGGCGCGGACTCCTGCTTGCAGCTTTTTGATATCGGCTTGATTGACTTTCATCGTGCCGGTACCGACAGCTACGTGGTCGTATTTGGGGAACACCCAGGCGTAGAAGTCGGTGGAAACATCATCGCCGACGTACATTTCGGCTAGACCTTCGTAGTAAGCCATTTTATCTTCTGGCAGGCGGATGCGTTCTTGGAAGGCGATCGCATAATTGTAGTCGCCAGCATCAATCGCCTTGGCTACGCGGGAGTTAGCGCCGTCAGCGCCGATTACCAAATCCACTTTCAGAGTTTTCTGAGTTCCCACAGCGGTGCCGTTGGAGTGGTCGGCGTAGTGGAGAATGTAGGGGTCAGTGTTGTTGGCAGGAATTTCTAATGTGTGGACGGTACCGTTAATTAGTTTGGCACCTAAGGAAGCGGCGCGATCGCGCAAAAAGCCATCGAGCACTTCGCGGCGGCACATACCGATATATTCGTGTTCGTTTTCGATGTTGATGTCCACCTCTACATTGGAGGGGGAAATCATTTTCATTTTTCTGACTTGGCGATCGATAATGCTTTGTGGCAAGTCAAATTCTTCGACCATGCACAGAGGAATTGCCCCGCCGCAGGGTTTAGCGTTGTCTAATTTGCGTTCAAATAAATAAGTTTCGATGCCTGCTTTTACCAATGTTTCGGCGGCGCAAGAACCCGCTGGTCCCGATCCAACAACTGCAACCCGTAGTGTCAAAGCTTTTCTCCCAATTTTTTCTATAAGTCTTTACCCAGTCAGATGTGATGGTATCACGGAGTTTCTGTGCTGTGGGGTGAGAATGGGAGATTTAAATGAAATGCAACAGAGCTTAACAATTGGATACAAAAATGGGGTTTTTGATGCTGGTTTCTATGCAAAATCTTAAATTTTTCATGGTAGATGAATGCGGATTGACGCTGATGTGCGATCGAATGAATTACTTTAGGGAAACGGGCCAAAGCCGTGTTAACTTAAGCCCAAAAGACCGCCAGGGACTGAAGTCCCTGTCTAATAGCGAAAGTCCTCTGAAGAGGACTGAAGAACTCATTAGTGCTCAGTCCTCTAAAGAGGACTTTCGCTATGAGGCAGGGGTTTAAACCCCTGCCGGACTGCGGGTTTGACCTTAAGCCCGATCGAACTGGGTGCAATTACGTTACATTTAAGTTAAGTAAAGCTCCTATATAAAATTTCAAATTGCTATGCTAGGTAATTTTCAACAAAGCCAACTGCGGATTGAGGTTGAAGCTTCGGAGACTGCGATTCGGGACAGTTTGCTGCGTCCCGTGCAGTTGCAGCAGTGGCTGTGGCCTCAGCAGTTTTCTCAGGGTTTGCCGGAAATGCTCGATCGAGAATTGACATTCACGAGTTGGATAGGCCCGGTAGCGGTGCAGCACTATGTTGATATTGCCGAGTCAAATTGTCTGCGACTGTTGTTGAGTCAGGGAATTGACGGGTTTCACGAGTGGTATTGGGGCGACGGTTGGGTGCAGTCTCGGTTGGAGGGAGTGTCGCTGCTACCGCTGAATTTGGGACAAACCGCTAGTTTGTTGCGTTTGCGGGAGTTTTTGGCGGGGAAGGGGAAGGGGAAGTAGGGCTAGGGAAATCGATCGCCCGATCGACTCAGCACAAATGGGATGAATCAAATCCATCATCATCATCACCCGCTCTGACGGCGAAAATGTAGCCTTAATTGCCGCTGACGAATTGGCAAGCTTAATAGAGACAGTATATCTGCTGCGATCGCGTGTTGATTACTGATGAAGCATTTGGTCTTATTTCTTATCTAGTAATTAGCTTACCTTGATTTCTTGCGGCCGTAATTACATTGTGGTTAGCAGTAAAAACTTTGATACCAGGAACAGTCACATAATCACCATCATCAGTAATTACTTGAACTACCCCTGCTTTATCCATTGCTTCGAGAATTAGAAGATCGTAGCCATCTAAAAGTTGAGTTTGAAATCTAATTAAAGATGCGTTAGTTGTAGTTTCATCAATAGTTACATCAGTCGATACAGCAATAGATGTTACCTGACCCCAAGCCGCTATAACTTCAGCTACTACGTTAGCTCTCTCTGTTGGCTCGTTATGGCGATATTCTTTTGGTTTTAATGTAGTCGAAAAAATTGCTCGTTCCGCTTGTTCAATATTATGTGCTAACTCTGCCAAAGAAAGCCCACAATATAAAAGCAATCCTTGAGCAGAAAGAATTTTTGTTAAATAAGCAGGATAATCATTTATTTGATAGCTCCTCGCAGAGGTACTGGCTGGAGTGTATGTCAGCCAGTACCATACATTAGTATCTACCAGAAAAATGTCATCCTTTTGAGGTATGTCAGACCCGATATCAACTACCTCGGCATTGACTGTATATTGGATTGCCATTATACATTTCCCACCTGTTGGCTGACAATTTCATTGATTGCATTGCGGGTTGCATCATCTGCTGCATAGTAGCGCTTTGAGTTCTTAATCACCTGTTTGAGTATTTGATTGCCTACACTATTAAGATGAGAAAATGTCAGCAGACGGTTTAAAGTGTCTGGGGAGATATCCCTAAGTAGCTGTCCAATGGCAAAATTGAAGAACGGAGATGCAAAAATCTCTACACCAGCAAAGTCAAGCTCCACAGCGTGCTCTGCCCGTAGTTCGGGGTATGTCAACTCATACACCTTCATACCGTCATCGGGTGTCATGCAAGTTTTCCCAATCAAAGTGCCAATCTTGTAAGATTTCATATTTCAGAAGTTCCCTCAGAAAAGTGGGGCGTCGCCGTCGGTGTCAGAAGCCAGCACATAAATGGCTTCATCACATTGGAGAGTAATGTTAACCAGTGTCCCTCCGAAAAAGGTTGGGCGATTTTGGTAAGTTTCCTCATCTTTGTTAATCAGGACATACCCATTGTGACTGAAAAACTCCAACTTTCCTCTATTCATCTTTACAAATCTTTTCAGATAGTCAAGTCCAACGCCCCCAGTTACATTACCGCGTCTGGTGGTATTTCCGGCTTCAAATGCCCATTTTAGGGCTTTGTCTGCTGGTAAATCAGGGAGATTTTGGAATAGGCGGACATTTTTGGGAATCCCAACACCGAAGTCAACCACAGTGAGTTTGAGTTCCTTTTTTTTAGGGTAGTGCTGTCCACAGCTAAAGACTCCGATTTCTGTTTGACCATGCTCAAAGGCGTTAGCGTAGATCTCCCAAACGGTTCCTACGATGACGTTTTGCAATTTTTGACTTATATCAACCCAGTCTCGTCCTAGCCATTTTTCTCCTAGGTAGTCAACCAAGCCATCTTTATCTTGTTTTTTATCTTCTCGATAAGGGATAGAATTACCCTGCCAAGATTCTTTATTCTCACAAAAAGCATACATGAATCCGTTTTGTTCAAGATTCATTTTTATGTTCTTATGAATACTATCCCAATTAATGTTTAATTTTATCGAGCGGGATTGAATGATACGAATCAATCCTCCCAGAAAAGCTACGGCATTTTGTCTGAGAAAAAAACATTTAGAAAAGTCAATAATTACTTCTGAGCAATCCTCATTTAGTTGCTCCGAAAGCTGAAACAGATTGTCAAAATCGTTCAGATTATCATTGATTGTAGGGATGTTAAGAGTCACGCTCATAATTATTCTATGGAAGGCTTGAGCCAGAAAGAAATTTAGTAAAATATCAATCAGCCGATCGCACTGTCAACCTCTGCGGTTCAATTCCCCCTACCTACCTAGCCCGCACCACCAACACCGAACAAGGAGCCTCAGCCACAACCTCAGCACTCACCGAACCCTCCAAAATCCGCTTCAAACCAGTCAAACCCCGACAGCCGATCGCAATTAAGTCTACTTTATGAATATTCGCCAAACGCAAAATCTCCTCGGCCGGTTCCCCCGCAACAATCTCCAACTCACTCTGGCAAGGCAACATTTCCTGATAAGATTGCAACAACTTCTCTACTTCTCGGTAAGCAATCTCATTTCCCTGAGCGTGAGGTCGATCGACCACCGCATCAAAATCCAGCGTATCAGAACTCACAACATGAACTAAAATCACCTTCGCCGTAGGTTCTAGTTTAAACTGCCCCACAGCTTGCAAAACCTGTGCTGCAAACTCAGAATTGTCGATCGCCACCAAAACAGTATTCAATATAATGCACCTTTAAATCTCAGATATTAAACTTTAAACTTCTCATTGATAGTCGCCTACTTTCCACAATTTAGCGCTTCCCACCAACATTATCATTAACTACACAGAAACCCGGTTTCTTAACATAATTGCGTAATTTAAGCAAGATATTGGAAGAAACCGGGTTTCTTAAGCCCGAAGTGCGTAAATCTCGATCGCCAACCTCAACTCTACCATCAAAAAATCACCCTCCCTCTTTATCAGTCCGCAAGCGCACCGAATCAGCATGAGAAGGTAAACCCTCAGCTTCCGCTAACACATTAATCGCCCTACCCACCTTTTTCAGTGCAGCCGGCGAATATTGAATCAAACTCGAATGCTTCATAAAAGTTTCCACACCCAGCGGCGAAGCATAGCGCGGAGCTCCAGAAGTCGGCAAAGTATGATTCGGGCCAGCCAAATAATCGCCCACAGCTTCCGGCGTCGATAAGCCCAAGAAAATCGCCCCAGCGTGCCGAATTTGGTCGAGCAAAGCCCAGGGATCTGCCACTTGCAATTCCAAGTGTTCGGGAGCAAACTCGTTAGAGAGTTCCGCCGCCGCCTTCAGGGACTCAACTACTACTACTAAACCGTAATTGGCGATCGCCTTTTCAGTCAAAGTCCGGCGCGGGTGATTTACCAATTGTCTGTCAACCTCAGCCACGACTTTTCTAGCCAACACCGAATCCGCCGTCAGCAAAATCGCCGACGCCATCGAATCGTGCTCGGCTTGAGCCAACATATCCGCAGCTACGTGTACGGGATTCGCCGAAGCATCAGCAATAATCAGCACCTCCGAGGGCCCCGCCAGAGAATCGATCCCGACTGTTCCGTAAACCAGCTTTTTCGCCAGCGTTACGTAAATATTCCCCGGCCCGGTAATTAAATCTACCTTGGGAATAGTTTCTGTACCGTAGGCCAAAGCTGCGATCGCCTGCGCCCCGCCTACCCGATAAATCTCATCAACTCCCGCTTCCTGAGCCGCTACCAGCACCGCAGGATTCATTTTCTTCTCCTGTCCGGGGGGAGTACACATCACCAGTTTCGGCACCTTGGCGACCTTGGCAGGCACCGCATTCATGATCACCGAACTCGGATAGGACGCCTGACCGCCAGGGATGTAAATTCCCGCGCGATCGACCGCAGTGTAGCGCTTGCCCAAAACAACCTCATCATCACCAAACTGCACCCAAGACTTGGGGACGCGCTGTCGGTGAAACGCTTCTACCTGTTTGCAAGCCAAGCGGATCGCATTTAATAATTCTTTCGATATTTGCTGGTAAGCAGCATCCAATTCGGCGCCACTCACGCGCAAATCCGTCGCATTTAGAGTCATGCGGTCAAATTCAGCAGTATATTGCAGCACAGCCTGATCGCCTTTGCGCCTTACAGCTTGCAGCACCTCCCGCACGGTGGCTTCTTTGTGAATAACAAGTTCGTCGTGGGTGCGATCGCAGATTCGTCGCAGTTCAGCTTGTGCCTCAACCCACTGAGTAATAATTCGCAGCATGGAGATTAGGAATGCCGTCAATAATTCACTAACATTTGCTTGACAATTGGGGATTTTTGTGACTATCTCCTGGATAAGTCAGCCACCACCAGTCCACAAGCTTCAACCGCGAGATTCGCGGCAGTTTCAACCGCTTCAGTGCAGCGTTGTAAATCTCTGTCGATGATTTTGCAACACTGAGAGCTTTTCTAGGAATTGCTCGCCAGAGCATCTGGTGCGGAGGGATAGAGGGAGGGAGAGGGGGAGAGGGCGAGAGGGGGAGAGGGGGAGAAGGTGCGGAGGGAGAGGGGAAAAATCTTCTGCCCTCTGCCTTCTGCCTTCTTCCCTCTTCATTCTTCCTTCTGCCTTCTTCCTTCTTCATTTTTCCCTTCTTCCCTCTTCCTTCGACGAAGCCCAAATAACCCGTACTCTTTGTTATAGCTTAACTTGGATTTTTCCGGGAATGGGATTTTGAGCCGAATTGATGCTATATTAGTTTTTTCAACACCTGATAATTTTTTATAAAAAAAACGCCAAGTTATTGTATACTTGAAAATTGCGCGCAATAAACCGTGACTTTAACTCGTGACGGTGGAAACCTCGCAAAACGCCTCGATCGCAACCTTGTCATACCTTTGGGTATCGTCACAGGTAAAAAAAAGGCCGTTAAATGAGTCAATTAAAAATTATTGCGCGATCGCCCTTGAAAAAGTAGCTGGAGGCTCAGCTTGAATCTGAGCGATCGGCTCATGGCTGACTCAGCTTTAAAAAAAATCAAGCTTTTTGCGGCTCGCACCCGAAAAGATTGTCCCTCAAAAACTCCGTGTCTTGAGACTATCTTGAGACTGTGATGTATCAATCAATACCTACTTCCACAAACTGAACTATGGCAAATATTAAGTCCGCCGTCAAACGAGTCAAAATCGCCGAGCGCAACCGCTTGTACAACAAGTCCTACAAGTCAGCGGTAAAAACTTTGATGAAAAAGTATTTTGCAGCCGTTGAGAAATACGCAGCAGCTCCGACACCAGAATTAATGCAAGAAGTCCAGCAGCGGATGTCTGAGGCCTACAGCAAAATTGACAAAGCTGTGAAAAAAGGTGTACTGCACCGCAACAACGGCGCTCGCAAAAAGTCCCGCTTGGCAAGAACCCTCAAGCCCCACGAAACACAAGTAGCATCCTAAGACAGAAGAAGGAAGTTCGGCAACGGATTTTGTAACGGATGTAACGGATGGAAGTCCGATGGATGTCGGAAGAAGGAAGAAGTTCGGTAACGGATGTAACGGATGTAACGGATGGAAGTCGGAAGAAGGAAAAAAGCAGCAGGAAGTAAGGAAGAAGGAAAAAAGTAGCAGGAAACAAGGAAGAGAGAAGATTTTCCCCCTCTCCCCCCTCTCCCCCTCTCCCTCTCCCCCTCTCCCCCTCTCCCCCCTCTCCCCTCTCCCCTCTCCCCCTCTCCCCCTCTCTCTCTCATTCGCCCATGCAGCTCATCGATACTCACGTTCATATCAACTTTCAGACTTTCAAGTCGGAGTTAGAAGCCATTCGAGAACGCTGGCGCGAAGCTGGTGTGGTTCGATTGGTTCATTCTTGTGTAGAACCCGAAGAGTTTGCTGGAATTCAAGCAATTGCCAATCAGTTTGCAGAAGTCTCTTTTGCGGTGGGGCTCCATCCCCTAGATGCCACCAAGTGGAAAGACGAAACTGCAAGCCTGATTAGGGAATTAGCAAGTTCTGACTCTCGGGTAGTGGCGATCGGCGAAACTGGACTAGACTTTTTTAAGGCTGACGATCGCCAACAGCAGTTTAAAGTGTTTGAGGCACAGCTTGAAATTGCCCGGGAACTTGACAAACCAGTGATTATCCACTGCCGCGACGCCGCTGCCCCGATGGCCGAAATGCTGCGGAACTTTTGGCAAAAACGCGGGCCCGTGCGCGGGGTGATGCACTGCTGGGGAGGTACGCCCGAAGAAACCCAGTGGTTTTTAGATCTGGGTTTCTACATCAGTTTTAGCGGCACAGTCACCTTTAAAAAAGCCTTGCAAATACAAGAATCAGCTTGTATGGTAAATAGCGATCGCATCCTAGTCGAGACAGATTGTCCTTTTCTCGCGCCCGTACCCCAGCGGGGAAAACGCAACGAACCAGCTTACGTCTACTACGTAGCCGAGCAAGTTGCTAAATTGAGAGGAGTTTCTCTCTTGACTTTGTCCCAGCAGACAACCGAAAATGCCTGTCAGCTATTCGGGTTGTCACTTTAGCTACTAGCGCATAGAGAAACGAGGAAAACAGGTGGAGTTCGGGGGAAAAGATAGGAAAAATCCCATCTATATCCTGATACAAAAACCGGATTCATCCTTAATCTCAGATTCTTTGGGAGTTGCCGTAGTGCGATCGGATTTGCGTCCTATAATAAAAAGAACCGACCGATCGGGCGATCGCTGGCGATCGGGCCCCATCGCAGTCACCAAACAGCTAGCTTAGGCTGCGCTAACCAACCTTCCGGGCAGACAAAAACCTCAAGCAATACCTCAAACTTACACTCAATTTTACACATCAAAAGCAACTTGGAAATTCAGCAATTTGGCAATAGCTGTCCAGTCAATTTTAGGAGTCAAATGTGTAGGGTATTTATCCTGGAGTACCAAGAGATCGGAGCTAAAAAAATCTCGATCGCAGCCAGAACCCGCACAAAAAAAATGCGAGCAACCAATAAAAATAACCGTTGCAGCAGTTGGTAGGCGATCGAAAACATCATATAAATTCTCTCACACAATCCATCAAAAAAACGCAACAAGGTAAAAAAGCCCAGCCTTGGCGCCATGTAAAAAGCTAGAGCCACTGCGGAAAAAGGACACCCATGACCACTAAAGATTACACAGAATTCGCCTTCACCTTGCCCGATTTGATCGAAATCCAGCGGGCAAGTTTTCGCTGGTTCCTAGAAGCCGGACTGATCGAAGAACTCGACAGCTTCTCCCCGATTACAGACTACACGGGAAAGCTGGAACTCCACTTCATCGGTAAAGACTTCAAACTAAAGCGCCCGAAATACGACGTAGACGAAGCCAAGCGCCGGGACAGCACCTACTCGGTGCAAATGTACGTCCCCACCCGCTTGATTAACAAAGAAACAGGCGAAATCAAAGAGCAAGAAGTCTTCATCGGCGATTTGCCGTTGATGACCGAACGCGGCACTTTCATCATCAACGGGGCGGAACGAGTAATCGTCAACCAAATCGTGCGATCGCCCGGCGTATACTACAAATCGGAAACCGACAAAAACGGTCGCCGTTCCTACAACGCCAGCCTGATCCCCAACCGCGGCGCGTGGCTCAAGTTCGAGACCGACAAAAACGATTTAGTCTGGGTGAGAATCGACAAAACCCGCAAGCTGTCAGCCCAAGTTCTGCTCAAAGCCCTAGGCCTGACAGACGGCGAAATCTACGACAGCCTGCGCCATCCCGAATACTTCCAAAAAACGATCGAAAAAGAAGGACAATTCGGCGAAGAAGAAGCTTTGATGGAACTCTACCGCAAACTGCGACCGGGCGAACCCCCCACCGTAGCCGGCGGCGAACAGCTCCTCAACTCGCGCTTTTTCGACCCCAAACGCTACGATTTGGGCCGGGTAGGTCGGTACAAACTCAACAAAAAACTGCGGTTGACAGTCCCCGATACGATGCGGGTACTGACATCCCAAGATATCTTGACGGCGATCGACTATTTGATCAACCTGGAATTCGACATCGGCTCCACCGACGACATCGACCACTTAGGGAACCGCCGCGTCCGCAGCGTCGGCGAACTGCTGCAAAACCAAGTCAGAGTCGGATTGAACCGCCTAGAACGGATTATCCGCGAACGGATGACAGTATCCGACGCCGACTCCCTCAGCCCCGCCTCCCTAGTCAACCCCAAACCGCTGGTAGCAGCAATCAAGGAATTCTTCGGTTCCTCCCAGCTATCCCAGTTCATGGATCAGACAAACCCCCTAGCAGAACTCACCCACAAACGCCGGCTGTCCGCCCTCGGCCCCGGAGGCTTGACCCGCGAACGCGCCGGATTTGCAGTGCGGGACATTCACCCGTCCCACTACGGCCGGATTTGCCCCATTGAAACACCAGAAGGCCCCAACGCCGGACTGATCGGTTCCCTAGCAACCCACGCCCGCGTCAACCCCTACGGCTTCATCGAAACACCTTTTTATCCAGTCGAAAAAGGACAAGTATTGCGGGACAAAGCCCCCGTATACATGACAGCCGACGAAGAAGACGACTTGCGCGTCGCCCCCGGAGACATCAGCCTCGACGAAAACAACAACCTCTTGGGCGAAACCGTAGCCGTGCGCTACCGCCAAGAATTCACCACCACCACCCCGATGCAGGTGGACTACATGGCGATTTCGCCAGTCCAAATCGTCTCTGTGGCAACATCGCTGATCCCGTTCTTGGAACACGACGACGCCAACCGAGCTCTCATGGGCTCCAATATGCAGCGGCAAGCCGTGCCGCTTCTCAAACCAGAACGTCCCCTAGTCGGTACCGGCCTAGAAGCTCAGGCCGCCCGAGATTCCGGGATGGTGGTAGTTTCCCGGATCGACGGCGAGGTGATTTACATCGACGCAACCCGGATTATTGTCAAGCCCATGGCGGTAGATGCCGAGTCGAATTCCAGCGAAGAACATTTCATGATTCGCGAATACGACGACCTCAAAGCCAAGCAGCCTTCGGTTTGGAAGCAAAAATATGCCGGCTGCATCGAACACGAACTGCAAAAATATCAGCGATCGAACCAAGATACCTGTTTGAACCAGCGCCCGCTGATCTATGAGGGCGATCGCGTCGTAGCCGGCCAAGTGCTAGCAGACGGTTCCTCCACCGAAGGCGCCGAACTAGCCCTGGGCCACAACATCCTCGTAGCATATATGCCCTGGGAGGGATACAACTACGAAGACGCCATGCTAATTAGCGAGCGCTTGGTGTACGAAGACGTATACACTTCGATCCACATCGAGAAATACGAAATCGAAGCCCGCCAAACCAAACTCGGCCCCGAAGAAATCACCCGCGAAATTCCCAACGTCGGCGAAGACGCCCTGCGCCAGCTAGACGAACAGGGCATCATCCGCAAAGGCGCTTGGGTAGAAGCCAGCGACATTCTCGTTGGGAAAGTCACGCCCAAAGGCGAATCCGACCAACCGCCGGAAGAAAAACTGCTGCGGGCAATTTTCGGGGAAAAAGCCCGAGACGTGCGCGACAACTCCCTGCGCGTACCCAACGGCGAAAAAGGCCGCGTGGTGGACGTGCGGGTTTTTACCCGGGAACAGGGCGACGAACTGCCCCCCGGCGCTAACATGGTCGTCCGCGTCTACGTAGCCCAGAAGCGCAAGATTCAAGTCGGCGACAAAATGGCCGGCCGCCACGGCAACAAAGGTATCGTCTCCCGGATTCTGCCGATGGAAGATATGCCTTATTTGCCAGACGGAACTCCGGTTGACATCGTGCTCAATCCCTTGGGCGTACCGTCGCGGATGAATGTCGGTCAGATTTTCGAGTGCTTGCTGGGCTGGGCGGGCGAAAATTTGTCGATGCGGTTCAAGATGGTGCCGTTTGACGAAATGCACGGGGCTGAAAAGTCGCGGGAAACCGTTCACGGCAAGTTGGAGGAGGCGCGCGAAAAAACAGGCAAGCCTTGGGTATTTAACGAAAATCACCCGGGCAAAACTATAGTTTACGACGGCCGCACCGGCGAACCGTTCGATCGCCCCGTCACAGTCGGCATCGCCTATATGCTCAAACTCGTCCACTTGGTAGACGACAAAATCCACGCCCGGAGTACAGGCCCTTACTCGCTGGTAACGCAGCAGCCTTTGGGCGGCAAAGCGCAGCAGGGGGGTCAGCGGTTCGGAGAAATGGAAGTTTGGGCTCTCGAAGCGTTCGGCGCAGCTTATACTTTGCAAGAGTTGCTGACTGTCAAGTCGGACGATATGCAGGGTAGAAATGAGGCTTTGAATGCGATCGTCAAGGGCAAAGCCATTCCGCGCCCCGGTACGCCGGAATCGTTCAAAGTGCTGATGCGGGAGTTGCAATCTTTGTGTCTCGACATTGCCGTGCACAAGGTGAATACTAACGACGAAGGCAGCGAGCACGTTGAAGTCGATTTGATGGCGGATGCCGGCGGCAGGCGATCGCCCTCCAGGCCCACCTACGAATCGCTTTCTCGCGACGAACTCGACGAAGATTAGGGATTTTAGAATTTAGATTGAAGAATTGTTTGACAGTATTCAATCTAAAATTTAAAATCGACAATCTCAAATAAAAATGCCTCAGCAGTGTTCGTACCACTGTTGAGGCGAATCAACGCTCTTAAGAGGAGAGACGCTGACATGACTATTGTAACAGTTATCCCTGGAATTGAAGGAGCATTAGACCTGGAGACAGGCTGTATTAATTGGCAAGGCAGTAAGTTTGGTAACGGTTACGGACGCAAGTGGATCGATGGCAAAACGGTATTAGTCCACCGATTAGTCCTCGAATCGAAAATAGCAGGATTCCTCGATTCCAGTTATTTTGCTTGCCACACCTGCGACAATCCAGGCTGCATCAACCCGGAACATCTCGTAGCGGGGTCTGCTGCTGAGAATACCGGACAGATGATGGGGCGCGATCGCAAAACTCCCAGACGCAAAAGTATTCCGGGAAGTGGTAAATTGTCTATCCAACAACTGCGGGAAATTCAGACTAAATATTTATCTGGAACAGCAAAGAACCACCTAGCAAAAGAGTATGGGGTACAACATGAAACTATTACTAAGATAATTCAGGCAAATATCCCCGATAATTTCACCACAGTTTCCCCACGCTTTGTAGGAGAAATTCAAGATAACGGCTGCATAATTTTCCAAGGCGCAAAAGACGGTGCCGGCTATGGCAGGTATTTAACAAAAGATGGGAAACAGGCAACAGTGACTCGTGCTGTTTTAGCAGAGAAATTAGGATGTGAACTTCCAACTTATATGGATGCTTGTCATACTTGCGATACTCCCAGTTGTATTAATCCAGAACACCTCTGGGCTGGTACTCGTTCTCAGAATTTATTAGATGCTTCCCAAAAAGGACGCACCCAAGGAAAAAGTCATCCCCTTTCCAATGCCAAATTAGACTGGGAAAAAGTGCGAGAAATCCGGCAAAAACTAGCAGCAGGAGAAAGAATGAAGGATCTAGCTGAAGCATACAGCGTAAATCCGATAACTATACACAATATTAAGTATCACATCACTTGGAAGGAAGCAGGCGAAGAGGTTCCGATTCCTCGTATGGGTGGATATCTCGATCGCAAGCTGACTTTTGCTCAAGCACAGGATGTGCGAGAAAGAATTAAAGCTGGAGAATCTCTTGCTAAAATTTCTCGCGAATTGGGAGTGTCCAAAAATGTCATTTATGACATTAAAACTAATGCCACATATAAAGGAGTCTGATATTGATGTAATTGGCAAACAATCAATCAAAACAGATTAATTAGAGCAAATAATTTCAAGTAAATCATCGATTGGAGTCTAGAATGGCTAAGATAGAACAACGATTTGATTACGTAAAGATTGGGTTAGCTTCACCAGAAAGAATTCGACAATGGGGAGAGAGAACTTTACCCAATGGTCAGCTTACAGGCGAAATCGTGAAACCAGAAACCATAAATTACAGAACATTAAAACCGGAAATGGACGGGTTGTTTTGCGAGCGCATTTTTGGGCCTGCAAAAGATTGGGAATGTCATTGTGGTAAGTACAAAAGAGTGCGTCATAGAGGCATTGTTTGCGAGAGATGCGGTGTTGAAGTTACTGAATCTCGCGTCCGCCGCCACCGCATGGGATTCATTAAATTAGCAGCTCCAGTAGCTCACGTTTGGTATCTCAAAGGCATCCCCAGTTACATGGCAATTCTGTTAGATATGCCCCTGCGAGATGTCGAACAAATTGTCTATTTCAATGCCTATGTTGTGCTGAATGCTGGTAATGCTGAAAAGCTCCAATACAAGCAATTGCTCACTGAAGATGCTTGGCTGGAAATAGAAGATGAACTTTACAGCGAAGATTCCACTCTGACGGGGGTAGAAGTAGGAATTGGTGCTGAAGCTTTACAAGTTTTGCTGCAAAATATTCCGCTAGAAAGCGAAGCGGAAAAGCTGCGGGAAGATATTGCTAATGCTAAAGGCCAAAAACGGGCGAAGTTAATTAAACGCTTGCGGGTAATTGACAACTTTATCGCTACGGGTTCTCATCCCGATTGGATGGTTCTCAGTGTGATTCCGGTGATTCCTCCGGACTTGCGGCCGATGGTGCAGCTAGACGGCGGGCGTTTTGCAACGAGCGACCTCAACGACCTTTATCGGAGAGTCATCAACCGCAACAACCGATTGGCGAGACTGCAAGAAATTTTGGCGCCGGAGATTATTATTCGCAACGAAAAGCGGATGTTACAAGAGGCTGTGGATGCGCTGATTGATAACGGCCGCCGGGGCCGGACTGTGGTGGGCGCAAACAACCGTCCGCTGAAGTCGCTGTCGGACATTATTGAGGGGAAACAAGGTCGTTTCCGGCAAAACTTGCTGGGGAAACGGGTTGACTATTCTGGACGTTCGGTGATTGTGGTGGGGCCGAAACTGAAAATTCATCAGTGCGGTTTGCCGAGGGAAATGGCGATCGAGCTTTTCCAGCCTTTCGTCATCCACCGCCTCATCCGCCAAGGATTGGTCAATAACATCAAAGCAGCCAAAAAACTGATTCAACGCAACGATCCCAGCGTTTGGGACGTGCTGCAAGAGGTGATTGAAGGACACCCCGTCATGCTGAACCGGGCTCCTACGCTGCACCGTTTGGGGATTCAAGCCTTTGAACCGATTTTGGTGGACGGGAGGGCGATTCAGCTTCACCCGCTAGTCTGTCCGGCTTTTAACGCTGACTTTGACGGGGACCAAATGGCGGTACACGTGCCTTTGTCTCTGGAATCTCAGGCGGAAGCGCGCTTGCTGATGTTGGCTTCTAACAACATTATGTCGCCGGCAACCGGAAGACCGATCGTCACTCCTTCTCAAGATATGGTGCTCGGTTGCTATTACTTGACAGCCGAAAATCCTAACGGTCAAAAAGGAGCAGGTAATTATTTCTCCAACCTTACCGATGCGGTTGTAGCTTACGAACAAGGAGTCGTGGACTTGCATTCCTACGTGTGGGTGCGGTTTCAAGGCGCGATCGAAAATACAGAACCCGAAGGTGAACCGCTGAAAGTGGAGCGATCGACTGACGGTACTGTGACGAAAGAATACAAGTTCCGCCGCGTTCGGGAAGATGCAGAGGGTAAGAGGATCAATCAGTTTATTCGGACTACTCCGGGCAGGATTATTTATCACCAAACGATCGAATCGGTAATTAACAATTAGGAATTGGGTAATAGGTAATAGGTAATAGGTAATGGGTCAGTCTTGGACGAAAAAAATGCTTGGATGTGCTAGACAGCGGTAAGGTGCGCATTGCGTACCCTACATATAAGTAAGGTGCGCATTGCGCACCCTACATATAAATGTTATGCGACGTAAATTCTGTACCAATTACCAGTTACCAGTTACCAGTTACCAGTTACCAATAACCAATGACCAATGACCAATGACTAAATTACTAACAGCAGAAAAATGACAGAAAATAAGGAAAATAAGGAAATTGTTTTTCGCAATCGAGTTGTTGACAAAGGTCAGCTCAAAAAATTAATCTCTTGGTCGTTCATGAACTATGGAACGGCCCGCACGGCGCAAATGGCCGACAAACTCAAAGACTTGGGTTTTCGGTTTGCGACCAGAGCGGGAGTTTCAATTAGTGTAGACGACCTGCAAGTACCGCCAATCAAACGGCAACTGCTCGAAGCAGCCGAAGAAGAAATCCGGGTAACTGAACAGAAATACACCAGAGGCGAAATCACCGAAGTCGAACGCTTCCAGAAAGTAATCGACACCTGGAACAGCACCTCAGAAGACCTCAAAGACGAAGTAGTCAAGAACTTCCGAGCCACAGACCCCCTCAACTCGGTGTACATGATGGCCTTCTCCGGGGCGCGCGGGAACATCTCCCAAGTGCGGCAGCTCGTCGGAATGCGCGGATTGATGGCAGACCCCCAAGGGGAAATCATCGACTTGCCAATTAAAACCAACTTCCGAGAAGGCTTGACCGTTACCGAGTACATCATTTCCTCCTACGGAGCGCGCAAAGGCTTAGTAGATACCGCCCTCCGCACCGCCGACTCGGGCTACCTAACTCGCCGCTTAGTAGACGTATCCCAAGACGTAATCGTCCGCGAAGTAGACTGCGGAACTCAGCGGGGAATTCGCGTCCGCCCCATGACCGACGGCGCTACCGTGCTGATTCCCCTGAAAGATCGTCTGCTGGGGCGGGTTTTGGCCAAAGATGTGGTGGATCCCAAAACCAAAGAAATCGTGACTTACGGCAGCGAAAGAGCTGTCCGCAACCAGCCGATTACCGAGGAGCTGGCAGGGGAAATCGGCAAGTCGGGAGTGCCGGAAGTTTATTTGCGATCGCCCCTAACCTGCGAAGCCACCCGTTCCGTTTGCCAGTGCTGCTACGGCTGGAGCCTCGCCCACCTGCAAATGGTGGACATGGGAGAAGCGATCGGGATTATTGCCGCCCAGTCGATCGGCGAACCGGGAACCCAACTCACCATGCGTACTTTTCACACGGGCGGGGTGTTTACTGGAGAAGTCGCCAAACAAGAACGGGCACCCTTTCCCGGCACCGCCAAATTCAAGAACTTGCGTACCCGCCCCTTCCGCACCAGACACGGCGAAGAAGCCCTCGTCGCCGAAAACAACGGCAAACTCGTATTCGAGGGCGAGGGCTACGAAGAAGGCAAATCGGGAGCTAAAAATCAGAAGCTGAAAGTAGAATTCGCGATCGTCCAAGGTTCCACCCTGATGGTCAAAGACGGACAGCGCGCCGTCCCCGGACAAGTTTTGGCAGAAGTGCCGATCGTCGGGCGCGCCGCCCGCAAAACCACCGAAAAAGTCACGACGGACGTAGCCTCCGACTTAGCCGGAGAAGCCAAATTTGCCGACTTGGTGCCGGAAGAAAAAACCGACCGCCAAGGCAATACCACCCGCACCGCCAGCAGGGGCGGGCTGATTTGGATACTTTCGGGCGAGGTGTACAACTTGCTCCCGGGCGCGGAACCTGCCGTCAAAAACGGATCGAAGATTGCAGCCAACAGCGTCATCGCCGAAACCAAACTGATCTCCGAACACGGCGGCGTAGTCCGCATCGCCGACGAACGAGAAATCGAAATCATCACCGCTCAAGTGCTGCTAGACCAAGCGATCGTCCGCGCCGAAAGCGCCGGCGGCCGCGACCACTACATCATCGAAACCGCCTCAAACCAGCGGTTTTCCCTCAAAACAGCGCCCGGGAGCAAAGTCATCAACGGCGAAGTCGTAGCCGAACTGCTCGACGACAGCTACCGCACCGCCACCGGAGGCATAGTCAAATACGCCGGAGTCGAAGTCCACAAGCGCGGCAAAGCCAAACTCGGCTACGAAGTCGTCAAAGGCGGCACCCTGCTGTGGATTCCCGAAGAATGCCACGAAGTCAACAAAGACATCTCCCTGCTGCTAGTAGAAGACGGCCAGTACGTCGAAGCCGGAACCGAAGTCGTCAAAGATATTTTCTGCCAAACCAGCGGCGCGGTAGAAGTTACCCAGAAAAACGACATCCTCCGGGAAATTGTGATCAAGCCGGGAACCCTGCACTCGGTCGATCGCCCGCCGCTCACCTTGGGCGAAGGTCAAATAGTCAGCGCGGGTCAAGAAATCTTCCCCGGCTTGATTGCCGAAGAATTGGGCTATGCCGAATACATCGAAACCCCCGAAGGCCCGGCCTTGCTGCTGCGCCCCGTCATCGAATTCCCCGTACCCGACAAACCGCCCGTACCGAGCCAAACCGCCCTCAACGAGTCGATCGCCCTCAAAGCAGTCCAGCGCCTCCCCTACAAAGACGGAGAGCGCGTCAAATCCGTCGAAGGACTCGAACTGCTGCGGACTCAGCTCATCCTAGAAATCGGTTCCGGGGCGCCGCAACTGGCAGCAGATATCGAACTCCTGCCCGATGAGGAAGACGCCTTAGCTTTTGGAGCCGACGGTTCCGGCCCGGCTTGGGGCGACACAGGGGCGAACGCAGCCTCCCAAGAACTAACTTTAGTCGAAGGCGAAGAAGTTCCAGCTCCTTCTCGGATTTTCCGCTTGCAGCTAGTGATTTTGGAATCGCTGGTAATTCGGCGGGACGTATCGGCAGATCCGACCCAAGGCAGCACCCACACCAGGCTGCTGGTAGAAGACGGACAGTCGATCGCCGCCGGTGCAGTAGTCGCCCGTACCGAGATTCTCTGCAAAGAAGCGGGGATCGTCCGGGGCATCCGCGAAGGGCAGGGCGAACCCATCCGCCGGTTGTTAGTCATGCGCGATGCCGATTCTGTCACAGTTTCAGTAGCGGGTACGCCGGAGGTGAGCCCCGGTCAATTGCTCGTAGCCGGTACAGAAGTAGCGCCAGGAGTGATTCTGGAAGAGTCCGGTCAAGTCGTGAAAGTTATACCTGCCGACGGTACCGGAGAACAAGCCAAAATAGTTTTGCGGGTAGCCCGCCCTTACCGCGTCTCGGGCGGTGCAGTGCTCCACGTAGACGACGGCGACTTGGTGCAGCGCGGCGACAACTTAGTCATCCTGGTGTTTGAGCGGGCCAAAACTGGGGACATCATTCAAGGTTTGCCCCGGATTGAGGAACTGCTGGAAGGGCGGAAACCGAAGGAGGCTTGCATCCTGGCCAAGCGCCCGGGAACGGCTCAAGTGGTCGCCGACGACGATGTGGTCGAACTCGCCGTAGTAGAAGACGACGGCCGGATCGAGCAGTATCCTTTGTTACCTGGCCAAAACCCGATCGTCTCCGACGGACAGCGCGTCGGCGTCGCCGAAGCTTTGACCGACGGGCCCGCCAACCCCCACGAGATTCTCGAAGTATTTTTCCAAGTCCTCAAAGAGCGCCAGCCCACCTTCGAGGCTGCTTTGGAGAGTTTCCAGCAGGTGCAGACTTTCCTCGTCAACGAAGTGCAGTCGGTTTACCAGTCTCAGGGCGTGGACATATCCGACAAGCACATCGAAGTGATCGTCCGCCAGATGACCAACAAAGTGCGGATGGAGGACGGCGGCGACACCACCATGCTCCCGGGCGAGTTGGTGGAACTGCGGCAGGTGGAACAGGTGAACGAGGCGATGTCGATTACCGGCGGGGCGCCGGCGGACTACACTCCGGTGCTGCTGGGGATTACCAAGGCTTCGCTCAATACCGACAGCTTCATATCTGCTGCTTCCTTCCAAGAAACGACGCGGGTGCTGACTGAGGCTGCGATCGAGGGCAAGTCCGACTGGCTGCGCGGCCTCAAGGAAAACGTGATCATCGGCCGCCTGATTCCTGCGGGTACTGGGTTCAACGCCTACGAGGATGCCAGCGTTCAGGATGCGGGTTTTGACGGTGCCGTGTTTGACGACGACATCCAGGATTTGCAGGAGGATGTGGTGTTGGACGATCGCACTGCGCGCCGCAAGTATACGATCGAGAGTCCTTTTGATGTTGGCCGCAGTTCTGATGTTGACTCCGAGGACGATTTTGAGGAAGTTGAGGTTGATGAGGACGATTTTGTCCCTGATACTGATGATGATTCCTTAGGGGCGATCGTCGATGAGGATGATGATGATATCGGTTACGACTTCGATGAGGACGAAGACTAAAACGAGTGTTTTGAGATAGATTGCCGCGCAGCCAGCGAGCCTGAAGTGCGCGGCAATTTTTGAGAAATCCTCCGAACCAACAGGCGCCAGCGTTGGTTCGGAGGATCTTAAATTTTTGGTCTCAAAACTTAAAACTCAAAATTCACAGCCGAAAGTGCGATCGGCACATCTAATATCATGTACGGTCGATTACCAGTAATAAAAACGGTTTGTAGTGTGGAATGCGAGTCCGCTCTTTTTGCGGACTCGCATTCCACACGTGCGTACTATCTTATGCGGGTAGATCGAGCGGACACGATATAATCGCTAGAAAAAAGAAGGCAGAAGATATTCAGCCGCAGGCATGAATCTGAATTCAATAAAACTTGAAATTTAAAAATTTTAATTGTTTGAATTAACCGACAATTAAAATTATTTCTTCCTTGTAATACCAATTTTAAAATTTATGCAACAGTAGTTGTAGGGTGTGGAGCCACGAAAAATTCATAGCTGCATACCGACAATTTGACCGATCGGCACCTGGCCGCAATGCTCTTACAAACAAACACAACATTTAGTGTGCTGCAATTTTTTGTCAAAATGCTATTATAAACACGGTGGCATTTTTCAAGCCAGTCTGCGAAAATAACTATTTGTTCAGATGTAGATTTAAGTACGAATTCCTAGGTTAGATTGAACACTAGGTCTTTAAGAAATATCAAGACGTTTCTCAAAAAGTCGATCGAATAAAAGCCGGCCACTGAATAAGGGGCGAAGACGCCAAGTTTTCGGTAAAATACCGCTAACCCAAGCGTATTGAACTACAAACTTCGCGGCTTCCCTCCGTTACATTAGTTACACTCTTACGATGAGGAATCCGTTGCTGAACTTCCTGCTTCAAATATGGTGCGCTCACTCAGGGAGCAAGGCTTTAATCCGATCGACAAACTCTTGATGGTCTACTACAGGTTTAGAGATGTAACCGTCGGCACCGCTTTGATCCAGAAAAGTTTCTCTATCACCGGCCATCGCGTGAGCCGTCACCAATATAATTGGCAGCGAGGCCGTTTGCGGGTCAGCTTTCAGCAGTTGAGTAATCTTAATGCCGTCAACAGATTTTCCCTGGTACACGCTGCGCGAAAGAGACACGTCCATTAAAATCAAATCAGCAAGGCCAGCAGCAGCAATCTGCATCACCTCTTCTACATTTTCCGTGTGCTTGACAGCTAAGCCCCCCCGCTTAGTCAGTATTTTGGAAAAAACCCGAGCATTGACCAAATCGTCCTCTACAATCAGAACGGTTTTCATAAATAAATATGGGAAGTATGCAAACTTTGCGACATGAGTCCAAAGAGGAACACGGCACGGGGACTAGATTCCCCGTCAAAAATGCAGAGTTTTTAGCGCCATCAGCCGGGAACCCTGCAAAACCCGCATATATTCCTTGAGCGACTACCGTGAGAGGGTGTACAGATGCCCAGAAGCATCCATTACCATCAATTAGACTACTACATAGACAATACTTCGGACAGTTTTAGATCTAATCGAGGATCTCAAACCCTTGATGGCTATAGGGATGACTATTTTTTCAATCTTTAAGTAAGCGCCTGAGTTTCAAAAAATCATTAAAAATGCAAGGGCTTACGCTGTAACGCTTACAGAGTCGTTAAAAAACTGTCCGAAGTATTGACATAGAGACAGATACATTTAACCCGGTAGAAGCTGAAAATCAACCTCTACTGTGTATGGCACAATTTGGTAAGATGCAATCTTACGCCTTTGTGTCGCGGATCTGTCACAGCCTTTAACAAAATGCTAAAAGTGCCATTTATATCGCGCCCGATGCCATGACCGCAAGAAGGACAAACTGTGAGTTAGCCTTCTAACTTTTTGTGGTTCTGTCCATACTTTGAACAGGTTTTAGATGTATATTTTTCAGTCAGGTCTGCTACAATACATCCGCGCTTAGATGCGGAAATGCTTCAACGTATAATAGGGTTAACCTATTGATATTACTACAATCTATCACAGTCTACTAGAATATTCCAAATAATTGTCTACCTTGGATAGAGTGTTTAGTTGTTTTTTAGAACTAGACCTGACACTGACGCTCCTCTCATGATTCCCCGGTAGCAAGTTTTTAGTAACCTGTTGTCGATTTAAATTGCATATTTGAATTTTCTATTCCCCTTCACGATCGCATTTTCCCCCCAGGACTAAGAATCTCCCTCTCCCTGTCGAACATAACAGACAATCTCGGGGTTGCTGCTGCTTATCCTGTCTTTGGGTCAAGGCTCCGACTTGTACCTTTTTAGATTTTAGATTTTAGATTTTAGACTGGCCGCGATCGATCGGATAGGGGTTTGGAGGTGGACTGGGGTTGACTGCTGCTGCATTACTTTTTGGTAACTGCTATGAGAGTCCCGGAGCCTTGACAATTATTTTCTTTCTTGCTCTTAGAGTCAAGCAATGTTTATTGACCTACTCGGGCCCCCGCATTCGGAGTGACGAATATAACGGGGATGGTTGAGGATTCGCCATTCTGGGTTTTGACCGCTGGAGACTGCTTAAAAGATAGACTCTTTGGTCGCGATCGAGCTAGTGTCAGAGGCTTGAGAGTTCGCCCGGAGAGATTTTGACGGCGCCCAATTCTGAACGATCGGCCTTTGTGAGCGATTATAAGGAAAAGCATGACCGCGAATCAACCTTCTCGCGGCGGGCGGTAAATCGACAGGTAGGCGCAAAGGTAGGCAACATAGACGTTAGTGTAAGAGTAGAGAGTAAGAGGCAAGTGTTGCCCGTCTTCGGCACTCTCACCAGTGCTTTCACCTGTTAAATTTATTTTTCTCCTCTCGCGCTCGCGGTTTGGTCGAACTTTCGGTTCGCTGCACCAGCAAACGCTTTTCATTCGATACAGGCAACCTGAGCATGATTGACCCCGCCCAAAAACGGGTACCGTGCCCCCCACAATCGTCGTGGAGATCCCAAAATTTTAGATCGTAGTTCCTACTCCCTGATTCAAAGCTGCGAGTAAATCTAAAATCTAAAATCTAAAATCTAAAATCTAAAATCGACTGACAGAGGCTGTCTTCACTCAGGAATTAACGGACATAAGGACTCATGGCTAAACAACTAAACCTACTTTCCGGGCAAGTAATTTCTACGCCTCTGCACGCCGAGATGCAGCAATCGTACCTCGAATATGCCATGAGTGTGATCGTCGGGCGAGCTTTGCCTGATGTCCGCGACGGTTTAAAACCGGTGCACCGTCGAATTTTGTACGCGATGCACGAACTCGGTTTAACACCAGACCGACCTTACCGCAAGTGCGCCCGGGTGGTTGGAGATGTTTTGGGAAAATATCACCCCCACGGCGACCAATCGGTTTACGACGCTCTGGTACGCATGGTTCAGGAGTTTTCGAGCCGCTATCCTTTGCTTGCGGGTCACGGCAATTTCGGTTCGGTGGACAATGACCCGGCTGCTGCGATGCGCTACACGGAAACGAGGCTGGCATCGATCGCCCACGAAGCCATGTTAACCCAAGTCGGCGATGCAACTGTTGATTTTACTGGCAACTTTGACAATTCGCAGCAGGAACCGACGGCGCTACCTGCTCAGTTGCCGTTTCTGCTGCTCAACGGCTGTACTGGCATTGCTGTGGGCATGGCTACTAATATCCCGCCGCACAATTTGGGCGAGGTGGTAGACGGTTTAATTGCTTTGATTGAAAATCCGGAGATCTCGGACGAGAAGTTGATCGAACTAATTCCGGGCCCGGATTTCCCAACCGGAGGGGAAATCGTCTCTACAGAGGGCATTATTGATGCCTACACTAAGGGTCGAGGTAGCATTGCGGTCAGGGGTGTGGCTGGGGTGGAAGAAGTGCCTGGGAATCGCAAGGTACGGACTAAAACGGCGATCGTCGTGACGGAGTTTCCGTTTCAGGTAAATAAGGCGGCTTGGATTGAAAAGGTGGCGGAGTTGGTGAATGCCGGCCGCTTGGATGGTATTTCTGATTTGCGCGATGAGAGCGATCGCGAAGGCATTCGAGTTGTAATTGAGCTCAAGCGAGAATTTACTCCTGAAGCAGTTCTGGCTCGTCTTTACCAACAAACTGACCTGCAAACAAATTTTGGCGCGATTTTGCTGGCAATTGTCAACGGTCAACCCCGACAGTTGACCCTCAGACAATTGTTGCAGGAATTTCTGGATTTCCGAGAATTAACTCTTACCCGCCGCTACAATTACGAGTTGCAGGCAGCAGAACGCCGCTGTCACATTGTCCAAGGCTTAATGTTGGCTTTGACAAATCTCGATACGACGATCGACATTCTCAGAAATGCTCCTGACGGTTCTACGGCTAAGCAAACTTTCCAAGTTCGACTCAATTTGAGCGAAAGTCAATCTGATGCGATTTTGGCGATGCCGATGCGCCGGCTGACTGGTTTGGAAAGAGAAAATTTGCAGTCTGAGTTGGATGAGCTGACGGGTAAAATTCAAGAATTGCAGCGGTTGTTGAGCGACAGGCGCGAATTTTTGAAGGCTTTGAAGAAGGAATTGCGATCGCTCAAACGCAAGTATGCTGACGAACGCCGCACTAAATTTGCCAATGGAACCGGACGCGCGAAAACCGCCCAAACACAACCTGCTGGCAAGAAAAATGCTGGTGTGAAGCCTTTGTTGCCGGCAATAATTTCGCCTAATTTATTGCCCGATATTGAACCGGAGGAAACTATTGTTGAATTTTCGCACAAGCAGTACGTGCGACGCTTGCCCGCTGGGGAACGTCCGCGCTCGAAAAGTCGCGAAAAATCGGTTTCGGCTTTAGAAAAAAATGAAGATTTTATTGTGACGGCAAACCTCACAAAAACCGATCGCACTTTGGTCGTCTTAACTCCTAACGGCAAAGCTTATCCGCTGAAAGTCGCCGATATTCCTAGTAGCAGCCAAAAAGACCGGGGAACGCCGATTGTCGGTTTGTTGTCGCCCAGTGCTACTAAAGAAAGTGCCGGTCGCGCTTTTTCGGAAATCACAGTTGCACACTTTATTTTGCCGGAAAATTCGGAGGCTGCGGATTTAGTAACTCTGACTCAACAAGGCAAAATAAAGCGCTTGCCGATGCAGGAATTTGCTGAGTTGACTAATCGCGGCGTGACTGTTGTTAAACTCAAGGAGGACGATCGACTCCGCAATGCTAGTCTAAGCAAAGTTGGCGATCAAGTGGTCGTCGCAACTTCGGGAGGCCGAGTCCTCCGCTTTGATGTCGATGACGAACAACTGCCGCCCATGGGCCGCACCGCCCAGGGTTCTCAAGTCACCAGGTTGCGGAAGCAGGAACAGTTGGTGGGTTGTATTACGATCGACCCGGAGGACAGTCTGGTGCTATTTTCGGAGTTGGGTTGGGCTAAACGAATGCCTGCGGGTTCTGTCAGGCTTACTAACCGCGGCGAAATTGGCACTCAAGCTTTTCGCTTTGCTGAGCCTAAGGATGCTTTGGTTGGATTGCTGCGGGCTGTTGCGGGTACGGATGTTAAACTTTTTACTAATTCTGGCCGCCTGCTGCGATCGCAGGCTGATGCTATAGCTTTTTGGGGGAAGGATGCTCCGGGCGATCGGGTTTTTGACCTCAATCCTGGTGAAAGAATTATCAAGGTTATCAGCAGTCAGTAGTCCTTGGGTATGGGGCATGGGGCTCCGTGGGCATGGGGCTCCGTGGGCATGGGGCTCCGTGGGCATGGGGGAATTAATCTGACTTCTGACTTCAACATCCATCCGTTAAATGATTTCAATTCTGTACACTGCTCGTTACCGAACTTCCTCCTTCAATATGCCAATTGCCAATTACCAAATTAGTCCTGGATGTAAAAAGAGGTTTGACGCGCGAATTATAGCGGTAAGGTGCGCATTGCGCACCCTACATAGGTCGGTTGTGCATAAGTTCTAAAATCTAAAATCGTCTGATGGCGCAAGTTGTATTAGAAAATATCTACAAAAGTTTTCCCCTGGGCCAAGGAGAACAGGAAAAAGTAGCAAACA
Source organism: Microcoleus sp. PH2017_12_PCY_D_A (assembly GCF_020738565.1). Taxonomy (NCBI): domain Bacteria; kingdom Bacillati; phylum Cyanobacteriota; class Cyanophyceae; order Oscillatoriales; family Microcoleaceae; genus Microcoleus; species Microcoleus sp. PH2017_12_PCY_D_A. The sequence goes on from NZ_JAEQCI010000023.1 coordinate 35,749, forward strand.
ACATCGCCCCAAGCGTCTCAACAGAGACTCCTAGCTCTTCGTCTAACACTGTTTTGCGGCGGATTAACCTGACCGTCAAAGACGGGGAATTCATGGTGTTGGTGGGGCCTTCTGGCTGCGGAAAAAGCACTTTGCTGCGATCGATCGCTGGTTTGGAAGTTTTGACAGCCGGTAATATCTGGATTGGCGATCGGCTCGTTAACGATTTGCCTCCTAAAGACCGAGATATCGCTATGGTATTTCAAAATTATGCTCTCTACCCTCACTTAACAGTCTACGATAATCTCGCCTTTGGATTGCGCCGCTCACAGAAGGAAGAAGGTACGTCCGCTTCTTTTGTAACGGATGTAACGGATAGAAGGAAGAGGGAAGAAGGAAGAGGGAAGAAGGAAGAGGGAAGAAGGAAGAGGGAAGAAGGAAGAGGGAAGTCGGGAGAAGAGAAAGACGCAGAAAAAACAAGCAGGGAGAAGGTAGAAAAAATTAGGAATCAAGTAAAAGAGGTGATTAATTATTTAGCTTCTCATACTGTAAACAACGAGCGAATATATACTTTAGGGGAGGACTTTTTAGTGGGAACAACTCGCAAGCTTCCTCTCGGTTTGCGCTATTTGTCGGAACGGGAAAAGGCGGTAGGAGAACGAGTCCGGGCGGTAGCTCAATTATTGCAAATAGAACCGCTTTTAAATCGCTTACCGAAACAACTTTCGGGAGGACAAAAGCAGCGGGTGGCTTTGGGTAGGGCGATGGCTCGAAATCCCGCAGTGTTTTTGATGGACGAACCGCTATCAAATCTTGATGCGAAGTTGAGAGCGGAAACTCGATCGCAAATTGTGCAGTTACAGCGGCAATTGGGCACTACCACTATTTATGTGACTCACGACCAAACTGAGGCGATGACTATGGGCGATCGCATTGCGATTATGAATGCTGGCCAGCTTCAGCAAGTCGCTAAGCCTCTAGAGCTTTACAACAAGCCGGCGAATCTGTTTGTGGCTGAGTTTATCGGTTCTCCGCCGATGAATTTTTTGCAGGTGCAGTTTACCGCCCCGCTGTTGATTTCTCACCCGCAATTTCGCTTTACTTTGCCCGATATTTGGGCGAAAAATCTACAAAAATATGACGGGCGAGGCCTCATTTTGGGCATCCGCCCGGAACATCTGAGCATTCACCCTCCTGCTACCAAAAATCTGTCGGTACAAGTGGAAATTGTGGAGGCTTTGGGACACGAAACTTATTTGCGGGTGTGTTTGACTGAGGATCCGGCTGTGCGGATGCAGGTGCGGGTTCCTCCTGAGCGATCGATCCGTGTTGGTGAGGAGCTTTGGCTGGCGATCGCCCATGATAAAATTCACCTGTTCGATCCTGATACCGAATTGGCGATTTTTCCTCGGTAGGTAAAATCACAGCGATCGTTGTTACCGAAATCACATTCCACAAACTTGCTTTTTTTTCAAGTGACTGTTATATTAATTTACATAAGCCTTACAAAAGTTAACGAAGAGAGTTCATACTATGCAAGAACAAAAACGCAACGCTTGGAACTGGGGCTTCAGCGAAGGAGCTGAAAATTGGAACGGTCGTTTAGCAATGATTGGTTTCTCTGCCGCTGTCATCATTGAATTGGTTTCCGGTCAAGGCTTGCTTCACTTCTGGGGTCTGATCTAATTTTCTAGTTAAGATTTTCAGACACTGCAAAGGTTGGGAGTTCCATCAGGGACTCCCAAAATTTTGCCCAAGCGATTTAAGCAGCCCAATTTTGGCACGGCGATCGACTCGCAGCAAATAGCGAATTGCAGCCGTGCATTGAGCAGTACAATGTTTAACAGCGAGCGGTCTTTTTGGGATAGGGGGTTCCACCCCAAAAGAGTAAATCACTCTTTTGGGTGATGCGACAGAAATGCTCTAGCGGATATATTCTTTTAAGATGCTGTTGCGATTGGGATGGCGCAACTTCCGCAGGGCTTTAGCTTCGATTTGGCGAATCCTCTCGCGAGTGACGTTAAAGATTTGACCAATTTCCTCCAAGGTCTTCATCCGTCCGTCGTCTAAGCCGTAACGCAGCCTCAGTACATCCCGTTCTCGGGGGCTGAGAGTATCCAAAACGCTTTCCAAATCTTCCCTGAGCAAGTTCTTTGAGACTTGATCTTCTGGCGTTTCCCCGTCAGATTCAATAAAGTCTCCCAGGCGCGAGTCTTCCTCTTTGCCGATCGGAGTTTCTAAAGAAATTGGCAACTGTGCAGATTTAGCAATAAAGCGCAATTTCTCGATCGTCATCTCCATTTTGGTGGCGATTTCTTCTTCCGTAGGCTTGCGGCCCATTTCCTGAGAAAGCAGCTTGGTAGTTTTCTTGATCCGCGAGATGGTTTCGTAAAGGTGAACCGGGAGGCGGATAGTCCGGGATTGATCGGCGATTGCTCTGGTGATGGCTTGACGTATCCACCAAGTTGCGTAGGTGGAAAACTTGTAGCCTTTTTCGTGATCGAATTTTTCAGCGGCCCGGATCAGACCCAAAGAGCCTTCTTGAATCAAATCTTGGAAAGACAAACCGCGATTCATGTACTTTTTGGCGATCGACACCACCAAACGCAGGTTTGATTGCACCATCTTCTCCTTGGCGCGCCGCCCGACGTGGAGTCGGTGACGGAAAGCAGGTAGTGCCATCTCTACAGCAGTAGCCCATTCGTTGTCTTTGGGTTCGCGGTCCAACTCTTCGAGAAGTTGTTCTCGAACTCGCTCTAATTCCAGCAAATCTGCAATCTTGCGGGCGAGTTCAATCTCTTCGTCAGCTCGCAACAGTCGAATCCGACCGATTTCTTGCAGGTAAAGACGAATAGAGTCTTCAGTATAATGCTTTTTCTTTGCCTGAGCCCGACGGCGGGCTTTCGCGCCTTTGCCAGCTTTAGTGTCGTCCTCCTCAGATTGAGAGTCTAGAAAATCTTCTCGATCGTCTTCTTCGTCGATAAAGAGTTCCAACTCGCTTTCCGGTAGAACGCTTTCGGCGTTCCTAAGCAACTCGATTGTTTCCATTGTGGGTGTAATTTTGGTTTCGAGTACGGTGTTAGCCTGGATCATGCCGCCTTCCTCATGCTCCTGAATTAAAGAATAAATAACAGTGGAATAGTGTCTGTTTGTAGTTTAGACAAGTTAGCCAGTATTGACATGGACGCAGGAAGAAATCGTGGGATTTTCGGTCTGCTAAATGAAGCAGTGACCGAAACTGCACCAATTTTATGAGTCAAAGTTCGAGTTCTGGGAAAGAAGTAGCCAGCGCATTCACTCGATCGCATACTTTAACGTCGCAACCTCGGATTGAGCGTGCGGCTTTTTCTTGTTTGGGCGAGTTAACGCATTATCTGCGATACCTAGCCCAGAATAGAAAACCCGGAGATGCGATCGCACCTCAAAAAATACTGGCTTTTTTACTCGGTACTTCGATGTTTTACCCGTACAAGTTTTCTGGCACGGAACCCTCTAACTTTTATGTTATGGGTGTCCAAATTTTGATTTGCTTGCTGCTTTACTCTGGTCGTCAGACATCACAGTTGCACGGCAAATTTTCGCCACCTTGGATGCGGTTCTGCTGCGTCAAATTTAACAGCAGAGAGTCGAAGCACCACACTGTGAGAATCGGATCTTGCAAAGACCCTTATGATTGTAGCCGTTCTCACAAAAAATGGAAGCTATTTTCCGTTTTTTGTCAAGAACCTAGAAAACTTTGTCAGCTTAGCTTGACAATACTGACTCATGTCTTGCTCAGCTAAATCCTGAGAACGGCCCGGAAAAACTTGGGCGCGATCGAACGGCGCTGTTTTGTGTGGATATCTGGGTTAAAAGCTGCGGCGCAGTCTGCCAAAGAGTTAGCAGACAATTTTTGACTTGCCGGAATTGAGACCAATACAATCCGTGTAGGTGCACCCATCTTTACCCTGTTTCCCTGAATAGAATCATACGCAATCTGCGATTGAATAAAGCTTGCGAGCTTTAGTTGTAAGCCGGCAACTCTGGATGAGAGACCGACGATCGCCCCCAATGAAGCGTTGCGGGTTTAGTAGTGCAACAGGGGCTGTCTTTGTTAAGTTAGCTCAATTTTGAAAAATTGGGCCTGCTTTTGACATTACATCACATTAAGTTCGTAACGTCACATTCTCATTTAAGCTTGCGTGTGAGCTTTGCTGTCTGAGCGATAACAGCCAGAATGAGACAGTTTGCTAAGAGTTCCCTCGTGCGGTAATTGTTACGCAGCGAACTGCTCAGGTATTGCTCGTCTCTTTAGCTAATATCTACATTCATTTTAATCTCACAAACAACTTAAGTCGAATATTACTAAGTTTAGCTCGATCTCGCCAAGGTAGATCTTCCCGATCGGCGATCGCCTTGATGGCGCTGCACTCGATGGATTTGAGAAACTCCAAGCCCAAGAGAGCAGCTAGCCGTTCTACCGACACCTGTTCCCTCAAAAAATGCGACAGTATACCCGCAATCCCAACCATTATGATATAGCTGATTCCATCGAAAATCTCAAATCGAAAATTGTCTGACCTGGTTGTTGAAAAGACGTGCAACTTTATACTTGCTTAAAAAATATCCGCTGCAATATAAAGACGCCATGAAGCCTTTCTCCACAATTCTAAGTAATATTACGGAACGACCTGCTATATTTAAAGCCAACTCATACTATTTTAGATGAAAGATTGGGGATTGGGCATGGGAATGATTCATGGGATCGGCGCTGGGATCGGACAAAACAGTTGTATTCTGTTGGGAAACAAAGAGCGGCAAAACCAGGCTCGGGCTTAAGTATAAAGGCTGGCGCCAAGGACAAAAAATTGGCCCTCAACATTACCCTATTAAAAACAACTGTGCAACCGATCGCGATCGCCACTCCTGTTCCGCAGTCAATCACCCCTGGGCGAGTCGAAATCTCCGACAACCGCGATCGAATAATTAAACTGCCTCAACTGCACCATAATAAAAAGCTTCAAGGGCTGCGACGCAAGTTTTGTCGCCGTACAGACGCCCTTGTCGTTGCGAAATTCGATCGGCAATACTCTGCCTCCATTCCGATTCTAACCCCAGCCTCACAGCTATTTCTACGTATTCTGCTGCGGTTTGAGCAACTGTTTCGGTCACTCCCAGCATTTGCAAAATCCCAGAGGAATGGCGGCCCCGCATAAATTCTCCCGGACAAGTGACAACAGGTAAATTGCACGCGATCGCTTCCAAAGTCGTGTGGCCTCCAGACCAACCGAAACTGTCGAGAAAAACATCAGACAAAAGTTGAAGATTCCAATAAGCTTTCTCATCCATTTTAGGTAAAATCGCGCAAAAATCAGCGCTATCCAAACCGTACTTAGCAAAAGTCCGCTGGAGGCGCTGCTGAAACAGTTTACCAATATCAACATTCGGACGCGATATAAAAGCAAACTGAGCTTGAGGAACCTGTCGGGCAATTTCCGCGAAAATATAGTCGTGTTGCGGCAGGTATTTGCAGAGAGTTTGACAGCAGAGGTAAACAACAGCCTTCTCCCGCAGGCCAAAATTTGCACGGGTGGCCGTTGCTGCAGGAATCACTGGCTGCGGGTAAGAAATGCCAATATTCGGCAAGCGAATTAATTTTTCTGAATAATGCAAAACTGCATTTTCCGGTTCCATCAAATCGCTGGAGAGGAAGTAATCGACCGTGGGCAATCCTGAAGTCACCGGGTGCGCCCAAGAGGTACACTGAATGGGAGCAAGGCGCAAGGCGGCAAGTTGAGTTATTTGCGGTTGCAGCCCAATATCGAGGAATACCAGTACGTGTAATTGGTCAGCAATAATTTGTTGGCAGATTAATTCTAAGTTGCCGGGGATGTAGTGGAAGGTATCGCTGTAAAATCGGAACTGTTGAGTAAAGTTGTCTTGCGTCTCGGTAATTTGATAGCAATAGATTTCAAATTCGCTGCTGCCCTGTTGCAGCCAGCCGAGGGTTAATTTGCCCACTGTATGTCCCCACAAGCAGCCAGAGATGTAGCCGATGCGAATTTTGCCGCTTTTGCTGGGGGGAGGTAGCGGTAAATCCTTTGCCCACTGCCGATAGTTTGCAGCCATGACTTTGCGAACAAATTGCCCGTACTGTTTCTGGATATCTAAGTCGTTGCCGCCTTGATAAGCTAGAAAAAAGTTGGTGTGCTGACTGATAATTGTTAAAGCTTTTTGTTTGCCTGCATCTGTATCGAGGTTGGTTTGTTGGATTAACTGTTTGATTCCCGTCTCGAACCGATCGCGATAAACAGCTATTTCCTCTACACTTTCATAAATCACCGGCAGAATTAAATACTGTCCCGGATTAAAAAAGCAGTCTTCGGGAAATAAACTCGACCCATCAACCGCAACTGCGATCGCTTCTGAAGTTCTCCCGGATGCCAGAGAGGCCAAGACTAAATTGCGGTAAAGACTGGCGCCTGCTGGATAAAGCTCGATCGCCTCCCGGCAAACTTGAATGGCGGCTGCATATTCCTCTAAATGTTGGTAACACTCAGCCAAATTTAAGTATAATTGAAGGTCGCCTGTTTGAACTTCTAAAAATTTCCTGTACTCGATAACGGCTTGTTGGTATTCGCCGCGCCCGTAGCAATCGCTGCCAAAATAAAGGTATGCTTGAATTGGGTCATTTTTGAGACGGCGGGCAAATTCGAGATTGGCGACAACTTCAGCAGCATCGGGCTGCAATTGCAGGGCAGTTTCGTAAAGCTCGATCGCGCGATCGACTTCGGTTTGCGACAGCAGCAAATTGCCCAGATTCAGGTAGCTGCCAAAATGAGCGGGATTAAGTGCGATCGCTTGACGGTAAATTGACTCAGCTTGATTAATATTACCGATTTGTCCTAAAATATTACCTAAATTATTATAAGCATCAATGCAGTTGGGTTCGAGGGCGATCGCCTCTCGATAAGCTGTGACGGCACCGATAACATCCCCGGTTTTTTCCAAGACCAAACCCAAGCTGTAATGAGTGCCAGCTACGGAGGAATCCACTGCCAAACATTCGCTCAGCACCTGTTGCGCTTCTCGATACCGGTCTGTGGCATAATAAAGTATACCGAGATTTTGCCAAGCATCTACTTGATTTGGATCGTACTGCAAAACTTGCTTGTACTTCTCCTCTGCTGCGATAAATTGTCCGGCTTGGTGCAGGTTTAAAGCTTGACTGTACAGTTCTTGTGCGATATTTTTCCGGTCGGATTGCTGCAAATCGTAAATTGATTGAATCGCATCTCGATTTCGCAATTGCTGAAAAGTTGACCGCTCGTAATTGCCGGATGTATTGACATCCCAACTGAAAACCTGCAAGCCATTCCAAGCATTGCTAAATTCAGGCGCTGAAAAATCTAGCAGCAGTTGGCATTGAGGATTAGCGACGACAAAATCCCAGTTGGCTTGACGCGGAGTTTCCCAATTGCTATTGCTGACGACAATCAGTGCCGAGTCTGCTAAAAACGGTTTGGATAACAGTAAAGCTAGTAAGTGCGATCGATAATCATGAGCGGCATCATAAAATAATACACCAATGCGATCGGGTGATTGTATTTCCCGCAAATCCCAGAAAAATTCCTCAAAATTTTGATTGCAAAAGAAAACTTGTTCTGATATATTAAAATTGGCTAAGTTTTGTCCTAAATTATCGCTGCTGTCGCCAAAAGTATCAAATTCCGAAAAGTCATCAACGGCACAAGCTGTTATTTCTGCATGATTTAGCAGCGTACCGATTAAGCTTCCGCCTTGAAAGCAGCCGATTTCGCAGTAAATTTCATCGGGAGACATACATTCGACAGCCCAATTTAGCAACTGCATTGCATTGGCTGTCGTTGTGGTTTGAAGTGAGTTGATTATTTGCTGAAATTGATGGGACTTTGGTTCGGCTTGCGGTTGTCCCCAGTTATTGTACAACTCGGATATTTGTTCGAGAAATCTTTGGTATTCCATCTTTTGCGTTTGGTTCTTAAATGGTTCGTAGTGAGGACTTTAGTCCTCATAAAAGAAAGGACTGAAGTCCTTACTACGAACCTTTTTTAGAGCTAAATTCCTGAGGGAAGAAAGGACTGAAGTCCTCACTACGAACCTTTTTTAGCGCTCGATTCATGAGAGAAGAAAGGACTGAAGTCCTTACTACGAACCTTTTTTAGCGCTCGATTCATGAGAGAAGAAAGGACTGAAGTCCTTACTACGAACCTTTTTTAGCACTCGATTCATGAGAGAAGAAAGGACTGAAGTCCTTACTACGAACCTTTTTTAGAGCTAAATTCCTGAGGAAAGAAAGGACTGAAGTCCTCACTACGAACCTTTTTTAGGAGATAAAGTCCTCGGGAAAGAAAGGACTGAAGTCCTTACTACGAACCTTTTTTAGGAGATAAAGTCCTCGGGAAAGAAAGGACTGAAGTCCTTACTACGAACCTTTTTTAGCGATCGATTCATGAGAGAAGAAAGGACTGAAGTCCTCACTACGAACCAATCTTTCGTATTACTGTTGGTTGCGGAGGCGGGGATTGACAAATTCGTTCAATCCTTCTCCCACCAAAGACAGTCCGACTACCATTAAAGTCATGGCTAAACCGGGAAACAAAGCTGTCCACCAAATACCGGTAGGTAGGGCGTCTAAAGCTAAGCGCAAATCGTGTCCCCATTCGGGGGTTTCTTCGGGAAGTCCTAAACCGAGAAATCCTAAACCTCCTAATGTTAAAATGGCATCGGCGGCGTTGAGCGCGAACAGCACCGGTACGCTCTGAATCACGTTGAGAAATAAGTAGCGCGACAGCACTGTCCAAGTGTCTGCACCCATGGCGCGGGCGGCTTCGACAAATAATTCGGTTTTGACGCTGGCGGTGTGATTCCTGACGACGCGGTAGTATTGAGGGATGTAGGAAATGCTCAGGGCGATCGCAGCATTCAATACTCCTTTTCCCACGACAAATGCTAAAGTTAAGGAAAGCAGCAATCCCGGCAACGTATAAATTGTATCCATTAAAAATAACAGCGCGCGATCGAGCTTTCCGCCCAAATAACCGCTAACCAAACCCAGCGGCACTCCGACAAACAAACTCAACGCTGTCGCTAAAATCACGACTTGCCAAGCCGCCCGCGAAGCAAACAGCGTGCGCGAAAAAACATCGTAGCCGCTGCGGCTGGTACCAAACCAATAATTCGCCGACGGCGGTTCGTGAATCGGGTTAATCAAAGCATCGGTAGGATTTTGCAGCCATCCCCAAGCTTGCATTGCCGGAGACAAGGTTGCTACTATGATAAATAAGGCAGTTATTGCCAAACCCGCCCACATCATTTTCATTGACAGGCTTGACGGTGAGGCAATGTTGAGAAATCGCGGTAACTGAATTTTGGTTAGTGTCATTTTTAGCTATTTACTCAGCGAACATTAGTCTAATTTTTGCTAAATTTTCCTGGGCTGCTGTACAGTTTTCATCGAAAGTCAGCGCTAGTTCAAATGCCGATACTGCATCCGACCAGCGCTTCAGGTTAATATAAGCTAGACCCAAACAGCAAGCCGGGTCGGTGGTAGTGAAACTTGGCTCGAAAGGTTCTCCTTTATAGTAGCTGCTATCTTTGCCCAGTTTCAGGCAATTCTCAAAGTAAGCAACGGCACCTAACGGAAATCCTAAATTAATTAATGTCATGCCAGCTATATAATTTAGGGGAGGATAGTTGGGACACCATTCTAGACCTCGCTGACAAAGTAACACGGTTGTTTCATAGTCTTTATTTTGGAGCGATCGCCCTGCTAAAGTAAAAACGGCGTTGCTTAATCGGGGTATGAAAAAAACAAGTTGAAAATCCCCAAGCTTTGTCGATACTGGTTTCCATGACTGGTATATTTAGCCTTTCCTACCGTAAATCAGCAACGCCAAAACGGCGTCACTCTAATTTTATCAAACATCATCGCAGGCGATCGACCAGGTTCGTAGTGAGGACTTTAGTCCTTCAGGTTCGTAGTGAGGACTTTAGTCCTTCAGGTTCGTAGTCAGGACTTTAGTCCTTCAGGTTCGTAGTCAGGACTTTAGTCCTTCAGGTTCGTAGTCAGGACTTTAGTCCTTCCGAAAGCGCGGACTGAAGTCCTGACTACGAGCCAATGCGATTGCGGTCATTCTCTACAGACACAATCTTACAAATTGCTGGCAATTAACTCGCGGTACTGGCTTTTCGGCTTAACTCCCTTGAGCTCAGTCACCAAAGCCTTATCTTTAAAATACTGAATCGTCGGCGTACCAATCACGCCAGCATTTTCAGCAATTTCCGGATCTTCTTCGATGTCAATTTCCACATAGTGAATTTTGCCATCGAACTCGTCTACTACTTTGCTCAAAATCGGTTTGAGACTGTGGCAGGGGCCGCAACTCGGAGCCGAGTATTTGACCACAATCAGCCGATCGCTCTCGTGGAACAACTTCCGCAGAGCAAAACCTCCTTCGTGGCGGGTGTCGTTGATATCAAAATTCTCGCTGGTTTTGCGGACTTTGGGAGCTTCCGGCGCGGCGGGTGGTCGATCGGATTCCTCGGCTTGATGAAATTCTTGCATTAAACCGTTGGACGACAGCCAGCGCTCTGCGAGCATCGCCCCCATACAGCCGCTGCCGGCCGCAGTGATGGCTTGGCGAAACTCGTGGTCTTGCACGTCGCCCACGGCGTAAACTCCCTCGACGCTGGTTTCTACCGAACCGTGTTTGGTGGCAATATAGCCTACTTCGTCGAGTTCTAGTTGACCTTGGAACAGTTGAGTGTTGGGAGTGTGACCGATCGCGTAAAACAAACCCTTCACCAGCAAATCGCTCTCGGCACCGGTTTCAATATTTCTCAGTCTCACCCCGTCCATTTTGCCTCCCGGCACTCCCAAAATATCCACGGCTTCGGTGTTCCAGTGGACGGTAATTTTAGGATTGCTCAGCACTCGGTCTTGCATGGCTTTGCTAGCGCGCATCCGATCGCGCCGCACCAGCATGTGGACGTGAGAGCCGTATTTTGTCAGATAAATAGATTCTTCCGCTGCCGTATCGCCCGCGCCGATGACAGCTAAATCTACTCCTTTAAAAATTGGGGTAGCGCCGTCGCAAATCGCACAGGCAGAAATGCCGTGACTCCAAAATACGTGCTCGCTAGGCAAACCCAACCTTTTGGCAGTCGCGCCTGTAGCGATTACTATGGCGTGGGTTTTGATTTCTCGGTCTTCCGATCGCACTGTAAACGGACGCTGGCTCAAATCGACGTAAGTTACATCTTCCGTGTATAACTCCGCACCCCAGCGCACTGCTTGAGCTTTCATCCGATCCATCAGTTGCGGCCCGGTGATGCCTTCGGGAAAGCCGGGGAAGTTTTCGACTTCTGTGGTGGTCATCAGTTGACCGCCGGGGATGCCTCCGGTTTGGTAGCCTTCAAAGACTATGGGTTTCAGGTTGGCTCTCCCGGCGTAGATGGCTGCTGTGTAGCCTGCTGGGCCAGAGCCGATAATTACTAGGTTTTCTACGGTTTCCTTGGTCATAGCTATTTAGCTGAACTCATAACGACTTCGTTTAATTTATTGTAGCAGATTTAAAGCTTGAGGCTATACGATTTTAGATTTTAGATTTTAGATTTTAGACTTTAGACTGGCAATGATTGATTTTGTATGGGTTTGCAGCTTGCTTACAGTTGCATTCTTTTTTTTCACTTAGGTTGATGCGATGGTGCGATCGAGTGTATCTACTATTTTTCAGGGAATGAGGGCGATCGGGACAATTAAAGCTAGTTTGATAAGCAAAAATGATACTAAAACTAATTTTATTTTAAATGTTCAATCAATTTCCCAAAACCCCCAAAATTACCCCCCTTCACTATTGATTCCATTCTCATTTGCTTGACGAATTTGCGCCGTTTGAGCTATTATACAATTCCGATACTCAAGGGGTGCTATGACTAATTTTTGATTTTAAGCCTGAAACCCTTTAAAACCGTAAAATTATCAATTTTGTAAATGTAATATCTACAATTTTTTATGCGAAATACGCATTTTACGGTTTAAGAATTGTAACGTAAATTTGGGTTAATTTGACAAAAAACAGTGTTTGTGATATGTAATGCGCGATCGGGGAAAAATGCGATCGAGATTTTTACTTTCTTCCCAGCAGAAGATTATCTACTACTACTTCTTCTTCTTCTTCTTCTTCGTGTTCTTCGCGTCTTCGCGGTTCAATCATAGGAATTCCTCCGCGTCGAAAAGACTAACCGATCCATCGCACAGGCGGGACGCCCGTGCCACAATTAACAGAGAATTTTGTACTTGTGTCTGATGGATAAAACCAAGATATTGTTTGTGTGCAGCCAGAATAAGTGGAGGAGTTTGACTGCCGAGAAAATATGCCAGAAAATTAGAGGGTACAGCGTGCGATCGGCTGGAACGGAAAAAGGTGCGAGAATTAGAGTAACTGAGGGTTTGATTGGCTGGGCAGATCTAATATTTGTGATGGAAAAGAAGCACAGCGATCGACTTGGCAGCAAATTTCCCGACAGTCTTAAAGGCAAGAAGGTTATTTGCCTGCAAATCCCCGATAATTACAGATATATGGAACCCGAGTTGGTCGAGATTTTGCAGGCGAAACTGAGTCCGTATCTGGAAATGTCCGATAATCAGACGAATTTTATGCAGCGCGTTCTAGAACCGGAGGTTATGGATACTTGGGAAGAAGCTGTCGAGTACGACTCGATGGATTTTACTGAGGTGAATGCTGCTTTTGCTAAAAGTGCGAGATCTCTCGGGCCGATGTGTGGGAAAATCTTGGATGCTGGGACTGGTACGGCGAGAATCCCGATCGCCCTTGCTCAAATGCGTCCGGCTTGGGAGTTGACTTGCATCGATTTGTCGGCAAATATGCTGAAGCTAGGACTGGAAAATGTGGAAAAAGCGGGAGTTCGATCGCAAATTAATCTAGAATTAGTTGATGCTAAAGCCATGCCTTATCCCGATCGCTATTTTGACATGGTGATTTCCAACAGCATTATCCACCATTTGCCCGACCCGCTGCCGTTTTTCCAGGAAGTCAAGCGAGTGTTGAAACCGAACGGAGCAATATTTTTGCGGGATTTACTGAGGCCTCTCGATGAGATAACCAGGGATAATTTAGTTCAGATGTACGCCGCAGATTGCAATTCGCATCAGAAACAATTGTTCGGCGATTCGCTGCAAGCGGCTTTTACGCTGGATGAAGTTGAGACGATGATGCAAAATGCCGGATTGCATGGGTTGAGGATTTATGAATCTTCGGACAGGCATTGGACGGCCGAGCGCGCTTGGATGTAAAGTGTGGATTGTGCGATCGAACTAAATTTTTCCTACTCGCTCCAGAATTATCTCCTATCCCATGAAAGTTGTTCGTAGTGAGGACTTTAGTCCTCAAATTTTCAGGAGGACTAAAGTCCTTACTACGAACCAATTTTTGCCGCTTGTCTGCTCGATCGACTTTTGAAATTTGGAGGAGGACTAAAGTCCTTACTACGAACCAATTTTTGCCGCTTGTCTCCATCTACTTGGCAAATTTGGAGGAGGACTAAAGTCCTTACTACGAACCAATTTTTGCCGCTTATCTGCTCGATCGACTTTTGAAATTTGGAGGAGGACTAAAGTCCTTACTACGAACCAATTTTTGCCGCTTGTCTGCTCGATCGACTTTTGAAATTTTGAGGAGGACTAAAGTCCTTACTACAAACCAGTTTTTGCCGCTTATCTACTCAATCTAACTTTATAGTACCGAAGATTACCCGATCGCGCCCTCTGTCTTTAGCTTGATAAAGCGAACAGTCGGCTGCTGCAATCAAATCTTTTTTTGAGATTGTCGGTCCAGGAACCGTACTCGCTACTCCCAAACTCAGTGTAACACAAGCAGACACTGGTGAGTTAATATTTTCAATTGCCAGTTTTTTCACCGAGACTCTAATATGTTCTGCAATCGAGACAGCAATCTTTGGTGAAGTTCGAGGCAAAATTACCGCAAATTCTTCACCTCCGTAACGAGCCACCAGCATTTCCTCCGAAACTTCGCCTGCCGAGTCATTTACCGCCTCAACAATTTTTTGTGCTACCTGCTGCAAACAAGCATCTCCCGCCTGATGTCCGTAACTATCGTTGTATTTCTTAAAAAAGTCAATATCACATAAAATCAAAGATATTTCTGCTGCTTCTTGTCCCAATCTCTGCCATGTTTTATCTAAATATTCGTTAAAACAGCGGCGGTTTGCTACCAAAGTTAAACCATCGGAGTTAGCAAGGCGATACAATTCGGAATTAGCTGTTTTTAATTGAGAATTAGCTGCTTCTAGTTCAGATTGTATTACCGATAAATTGTAATAAAGCTCGCTAATATACCAAGTAGCTTGTTGGTGAATTTGAGCTAAAGCTACCAATACTTGATGCACGTCTAACAGTCGGTAAACTTGAGGTGCTAACTGCACAACAATCGGCTCGTAAAGTAGTTCCGGCGGCCGCTGCACGGCTCGCTGAGCAGCCATGACAATTAAGGCTACTTCTGGTAAAATCAAAGTATCGGTTTGAGCTATTTGATACAAAGCCAGAATTGGTCTGCAAGCAAATATATCTACTCCGTATGGGCGACTCATCCTTTCCATAAATCGCCTGCGCGATATCATTCCTAAAAAATCTCCATTTACGGTCAAGATAACTCCCGGAAGCAGGGGGTGAGATTGAAACAACCGAGCTACTTCTTTGGCTAGGAATGAAGCTTCAATCTGAAAATCAAAGACAGCCAAATCCTTAAGAGTAGACTCTAAAGTTAAATTTTCGGGTGGTTTTTCAGGGAAGTTAGATGGCGCGATAAATTCCACAGACACAGCGCATATCCGAATGAACAATACAGCAGCAACAAATCTAGTGTCAGCTCTTAAATTATCTTAACATTTATTGATGAGCATTGGCTGTATTCTTGACTACAGTGTTTGTTTGAGGAGCGGCTGATTCGTTAACTTCGGCAGTGGCTGCATTGCATTGATTCATCCTCACTTAATTATGGATTTGTTGAATTATTACTCGATTTTTTACTGTTGGCTTTTACTGTTGGTGTTTAATTATAAAGATGTATCCGATTTGAATATGTTGTATGAAAGCTGCCAAATGCAGGAGTTCGATCGACCTAAACAATCTAAACTATTTCCTGGAGGGCATTCAAATAACACTCACAGACCGATCGTCCGAAACAAACCAAAAGCACTTGGTCGATCGAGCTATTGTTGGCGAGAAACTGCTTAACTTCAGACACAGCAATTTTGGCAGCCCGGTCTATGGGGAAACAAAACAGGCCCGTACTGATAGCCGGAAAAGCAATTGTGCGGATTTTGTACTGCTCGGCCAAAGTCAAACTGTTGCGGTAACATCGAGCTAACAGCTCATCCTCTCGACGAGTACCAATTTCCGAGACGGGGCCAATTTTCCAAACGGGGCCGACGGTGTGAATTACCCAGCGACAAGGAAGGCTGTAACCGCCAGTAATCTTAGCCTCACCAGTCGCACAGCCATTCAATTTTCTGCATTCTTCCAACAAACCGCGGCCGGCCGCCCGGTGAATGGCTCCGTCAACACCGCCGCCTCCCAAAAGAGTTTCGTTGGCTGCATTGACGATCGCATCCACCTCTTGCTTTGTAATATCGCCTTCAATAACTGTTATGCGTTCTAACATCGCTATTCAAAATTTTAAATCTCAAATCGAGCTTAACAAATTGGAACAGGGCCCGCAATGCAAACCCAACTCTCCCAATTTCCGACGGGCAAATTTATCTGCCGTTAGTACGGCAATCCTCTGCTGGTTTGTGAACGAGACTTTTTTTATGAACCGCAGAGGACGATATTGACGCAGAGGAAGAGAAGAAAAGAGAGAGAGAGAGAAGAGAGTAGCAGCTATGCTGACAGCAATTTCACAATTCCCTCACCAACCCCAAGTTCCGATTCCTCCCTTAAAAGGGCCGACAATATCTTTGGTAATCCAGCCTCCGTAAAAATCCCCCGGTTGAGATTCTACTAATTCCCCGTCCACATAACAAGCATCCATCAGGCTCGGATAAAAAGCTACATAATCTTTAATAGCTGCAAAAACCTGATTGGGATGAGGATAAAACCAAGCAGCATTTACAACTTCCTTCGACCCTACCGTCACAGTGTAATAACCCGCTTGTCCCTTCCACTCGCACCAAGATCCCCGTGAAGTTTTATGCAAATATTCCATTTGGATGTCCTCGGGAGAGATATAGTAGGCAGGAGGGTGACTTGTTTCCAATACCCGCTGAGCGCGGCGCGTGTCGGCGATCGTCATTTCATTAAAAATTATCTCTACGTGTTTGGTCGATTCCTCCAGGCGAGGGGGACGCGGATAATCCCAAACAGACTCTTGACCGGGGCCTGGCTCTATGCGATCGAACTTCACTTGCACAATCTCTCCTCCAAAAACAATTAGCGACTTATCGTGACAATTTAATGTACCCTTAGTCTAGTCGCTACTTCAGGCAATCACCAGCTTTCTTCAACTCTCCATCATATGAGCATTCGCGGTATAGATGTTTCCGACTACCAGCCCAACGTCAATTGGCAAGCAGTTGCCAAGGGAGGCATTCTCTTCGCATTTGTCAAATCCACCGAAGGTGCAACGTTAGTTTCCCAAACTTTCGCCCGGAATTGGACGGGAATGAAAGCTGCGGGGATTCAACGCGGTGCTTACCACTTTTTTCGACCGGCAAGCAGCATCCAAGGACAGATAGATTTGTTCTTGAAAACTGTCAAACTCGAAGCGGGGGATTTGCCGGCAGTCTTGGATGTGGAAACTACAGGCGGTTTAAGCGGGGACGAGTTGTGCGATCGCGCCACAACTTGGCTAGAAGCAGTCGAAAAAGCCACCTTGATGCGACCAATTATCTACACCTACCCCGGTTTCTGGGACAACCTCGGGACACAGCGGTTGGCAGATTACCCGCTGTGGATTGCTCACTATACCAGTGCCGAGGAACCTTGGGTACCCGGGGGCTGGAAGACTTGGACTTTTTGGCAGTACAGCGACACCAGCACCGTATCGGGAGTTTCGGGCAATGTAGATGCCAATATTTTTGAAAGTGTCCGAGAAGGTGCCATCAATTATAAAGTTGCAGACATCCAGAAGCAATTAAGAACTAAAGGCTTCTATCAAGGCGCGATGGACGGCAAATTTGGAGCTACCACCACAGCCGCTCTCATCTCGTTTCAAAAATCTCAAAATCTCAATGCAGACGGCCTGGCAGGCATCAAAACCTGGGCTGCGTTGATGAGAAAATCTCCCAAAGTAATTGTCCCCCCTCCAACTCCGACACCAACTCCCAAACCAACTCCGACACCAACTCCCATATCAGCCGCGCGGCTGACTGAGCTATTCTCATCTTATCAAGCTAGCGCTAGCCAAGATACTGCCTTGATTTGGCTGCAAAGTCAAGTTTCTACCTCTGTTTTAGGAGAATTTGCTCAAAAGTGGCGGACAACTGCCGCACCTCAAGATACTAATTTGCGATTGATAGATGTCGGCAAATTTTATCGCGGTTTGGCAGAACAAGACCAAGCTTTAGATTGGCTGCAAAAACAAATTTCGCCGGCTGTTATTGCCGAGTTTGCACAAAAGTGGCGCGCTCAATCTACTGTCCCAATTTCTCCGATTCGGCTGATAGATGCGTGCAAGTTTTATCGGGCTGCACCTAATCAAAACCAGGCTTTAGATTGGCTGGAAGGGAAAATTTCGCCGAGAATTCTCTCGGAGTTTCTTCGCCGATGGCAGAATGCTGGCGGTGACGGCAAGTAATATTATTTCCGGTAAAATAACCATTGTCGGGTTGGTAGTGAGGACTTCAGTCCTCAAAGTTTTTAAGAGGACTGAAGTCCTCACTACCAACCAATCTTATTTGTATGGGGTACAGATTGGTAATTAGTAAGCTGTTGCACCAATAAACATTGCATATTTAGGACGGGCGGGACGCCCATCCCACAAGAATCTCATTTTTTTTGATATGCAATTTAAATGCCGCAACAGCTTAATTGGTAATTGAGCTTTTACCCTTCTGGCTAAAATCGCTCTAAGTATATCCACTTAATTAAACGTAAAATAGAGATTACGCTCAAGCTTGCTGTGT
>NZ_JAEQCI010000023.1:53917-57198 GCF_020738565.1 Microcoleus sp. PH2017_12_PCY_D_A
TTAATTAAACGTAAAATAGAGATTACGCTCAAGCTTGCTGTGTAAGTCTTCTACCTTCTACCTGATGACTGATGACTAATGACTGCTGACTAATCACTTCTACTTAGCTTTTAGCTTCTAGCTTCTAGCTTGAGAATGGGTGGCTACCATCTTTGACGCTTAGAGAATTATCTGATAAAGTTATAGCCAATATCAATGTTTTTTAATCTTATTGGCAAAAAACCAGGGCCGTGCCGAGTTTGTACCAGCGCCAAATATAGCGCCTGCAATCCCATTACCCGCGATCGCACTTTATAAATCTGAGCGGGCAGCCTGCAACAATTGTATCTATGGAAATCCCCTTTAACATCACCCTGTTGATGGTCATGACCGTCACCTGCGGTATCAGCGCTCAAGTTCTGGCCGCTTATCTGAAAGTTCCGGCGATCGTATTTTTGCTGCTATTCGGTATTTTAGCAGGCCCGGATTGCCTCGGACTGTTGCACCCCAATCTGTTGGGCAGCGGTTTGGAAGTTATGGTGTCTCTTTCAGTAGCCTTAATTTTGTTTGAAGGCGGCTTGAATTTGGAATTGCGAGATTTAGGCAAAGTTTCCGGCAGCATCCGCAATTTAGTTACTTTCGGGACTTTAATTACGCTCATTGGCGGCGGAATGGCTGCACACTGGTTGGGGGAATTTCCCTGGCCGATCGCATTTCTGTATGCTTCTCTAGTAGTCGTCACAGGCCCGACAGTCATCGGCCCTTTGCTCAAACAAGTATCCGTTGACAAACAAGTCGCCGCTTTACTAGAAGCAGAAGGTGTTTTAATCGATCCAGTCGGGGCAATTTTGGCAGTATTGGTACTAAATATTATCTTAAATGGCAATGCTGATTTATTGGTCTTGTTCCGAGATTTAATCGTGCGGCTGTTCGTCGGCACAGTCGTCGGAGTTGCCGGAGGTTGGCTGCTGGGATTCATTCTCAAGCGATCGCAATTTCTCTCAGAAGACTTGAAAAACTTAGTAGTTTTAGCCAGTTTGTGGGGATTGTTCGGCTTATCAGAAGAACTCCGCAGCGAATCCGGGCTGATGGCAACAGTCCTCTCCGGCATCGTCCTCAGAGCCGCTGCTGTGCCGGAAGAAAGGCTGCTGAGGAGGTTTAAAGGTCAACTCACAGTCCTGGCTATCTCCGTGCTGTTCGTGCTGCTGGCGGCCGATTTATCCCTCGCTAGTGTGGTCGCCCTCGGTTGGGGAAGTTTGTTTACAGTTTTAGCCTTAATGTGGGTAGTGCGGCCAGTCAACGTGTGGCTGTGTACTTGGAACAGCGGGCTAAATTGGCGACAAAAATTATTTGCTTGCTGGGTAGCCCCGAGAGGAATTGTCTCAGCGTCGATCGCCTCTTTATTTGCCATTTTGCTTACCCAGCGCGGCATCAACGGCGGCGACTCAATTAAAGCCTTAGTTTTCCTGACAATTATCATGACAGTTTTCGTCCAAGGACTGACGGCGGGATGGATAGCTCAACTGTTAGGAGTCACCTCAAAATCAGCAACTGGTGCAGCAATTGTCGGGTCAAATCCTTTAAGTAGATTAATTGCTCGCTTATTTCAAGAACGCGGAGAATCAGTCGCAATTATCGACACCAATCCGGAAGCTTGCGCGCAAGCAGAAAGAGAAGGTTTGCGAGTGTTTTTGAGCAGCGCTCTCGACCATAGCGTGTTAGAAGAAGCCGGACTCGATTCGATGGGAACATTTTTGGCAATGACTAACAACGGCGAGGTAAACTTAGTGTTAGCTCAACGAGCAGCCGAAGAGTTTTCGCCGCCGAGGGTTTTGGCAATATTTCCCAAAGATCCGCAAGCAAATGCGCCTGTAAATAATAGTAAAATTAATCAAGCTTTTGTCTCCGATTTGTCGCTGAAGGATTGGAACGAATATTTGAGCGACGGCGAAGTAAAATTGGGGGAAACTGAGTTAAAAAGTGAGGGATTGCAGTTTCAGATTGCTCACTTACAGGCTTTGGTTCAAGCTGGGGAGTTGGCACCGCTGCTGCTGGAAAGACAGGGATATTTACAAGTAGTGTCGGCGACAGAGATTTGGCAAGCGGGCGATCGCATTATTTATTTACTTTACGATCCTACACCGAAATTGTTGAAAAGATTGTCTGGTTCGTTGCAGTCTCGTTTGACTTTGGAAAAGCATCAGGTAGTTGAGGAAGTGCCGATTCCTCCTCCGGTTTTAGAGGAGATTCTGGAAGTGGCGGAAATAGCAAAGGAGGCTGAAGTTTTGCAGCCGCCCGTTTCGAGATAGGATCGGTATCACCAGGGGGAACGCATCTTATTGAACAATCTTCGCCAGTGGTGAGTATATTTTGAGATAAATTCACCATTTTTAGAGGCTGCAGATACGCTTTGTAATGACTTTTATAAGAAAACAGTAACTGATCAATGGTGGTTTTTATGCCTGTCCTATTTTTGAGACAATAAAAATATTACAACTACTATTTACAAGTTGTATAATATTTAGTGATGAGTTATTTGTGAAAATTTAGTTGGCTGCAACAGCGAGGATATTGGTCAAATAGTCATCATCCCACCCGGCTCGGAGTCGCTTATTCTTTACTCCTGTTTTTGAGGTTTTTTTTCTGGTTAAAAGATTGAGCAAAATGTGTCTAAGGATGGCAAAGTTTTGCGGAGCATTATCTTTCCTGATTCGACAATCATCTTCACGAAAGCCCACATCTAACACCCAATGTAAACGATTTTCAATTCCCCAATGGCTGCGGACTGATTCACCAAACTTTCGAGCATTATTTTGTAAACTACTAATGTAATAACGAGTTTCAATACTTGTTTTTCCTTTCACTATTCTCACAGATTCTATCATGCCTGTACTATGAAGTTTCTCCCATTGATTGTCGGGTCAATTAGGTCTTTTATGTCACTTAACATTAAATGATGTCGGATTTCTGAGCGCCCGTGATTAGTCTCTTTCTTCCTTGAATAAGCTGTATGTGTAAATCCCGAAAATCCTTGTTTAATTGCTTGTTTAAACAACTCTTCTACTCTGGCATACAGGGATAGTTGGTTCTTTTTTAAGGTGATTACATAATCTCCTTCTTGTTCGACTATTGACTTCACAATTGACTTCTGACAACCCCTAGCATCAATCGTGACAATGCTTCCGTTTAATTTTAATACTTTGAGTAAAGCCGGAATAGCCGCGATCTCATTCGATTTTTTGTCAACTTTAACTTGTCCTAAAACTAATCTTTGACTGGTCGCCCAAGCACTGACCATATGA